>CALWKT010000149.1 GCA_944381335.1 uncultured Christensenellaceae bacterium | reverse complement strand
CCGATATCCGGCGCCCAGCAGCTTCCCTTGATATGCCGCAAGTTCGGTCAGTCCCTCCAACGGCGCAAAGCTGGTGCAGACTGGGGCAACCGTATATGTGATTTCCTGGGTTCCGGCAATCTGGCGTGTTGTGTGAGTGACTTCGAGCCAAGCTGGATCCGCACTTTGGCCTTGGTTAGCCTGAGAAACAGGTCTTATGGTTTGCGTGGATGAATCAGCAGGGGAAGCAGCGTCACAGCCAGCGAAAAGTACCAGAGCTATTAACAGAACAATTGCCCATCCTCGTTTGTGTTTATAATGAAAGTGCATTGCTACCTCCTTATTCAGTTAGCTCTCAATAGGAATGCTTATAGGCTGTTTCTATGGAGCAGACGAACATATGCTTTGAGTTAGAGGAAAGGGTTTGAAATATCATGTTTTTCCTTGATGATCCATGACATCAAGGAAAGCGAAGGGCAAGAATCATTACCCTTCGCTTTATTATTTTTCAGGACAACGGCTGGCTCTTTCAATGGCAAACAGCATAAGAGAATTTGCTTCAAATACCGAGCGAAGCGAATTTCCAGAAACAAGCACCCCAGTAGAAACAATTATCACTTAGGATTAACATTCTGCGGTATTGGAACGATGCCGGTAATGAGGCCGTATTATGCCGAGAAAGCCATCTTCTTTGCCAGCAAGCATATCTTACGAGTCAATATCCGTGAAGTAAATGCCTCCCTCTAAACAGCCCCATACTGTCCAGACAAATTTGTTTGGGCTGTAATTAACAAACGGCAACGCCAAATCTTTAGGGACGGGTTTAATAGGATTTTCACTCATATCCATAATATTTGTATCTCTTATCGTAATAAAATACCCGGTACCGGTTACATTTAAATAATCCTCAATAATATATCCCGTGTAGCCGTTAGACGAGTACTGAACGTGATACCAATTATTGGTTTTTCCGATAATTTGAATATACGCAGTATTTGAAATTGTTTCAACAACACCATAGCTTGTTCCAGGTCCAGATCTAATATTGACACTGCTTCCACTTTGCGTCGTAATTTGGCCGTGCCATGGAGTTGACGGAGAAGCAGTTTCTGCCATATAGGCCGATGCTGTTGGAAGCATACAAACAACAAGCACCAATGAGCATAGCAAAGCCATCAATCGTTTCATTTAGATCAGCCCTTTCTATAGATAATAGATAAACATGTTTTTATTGTTGATATTACGGCAAGAGAAGCAACTCAGCAAAAAGCGATCCTGATACTCGCTCAGATAATATACTGTTGATTAAGTAGGTGGCATCAACCAAATTCTATTGTTGTTCGTTACAAATGAGTGGGAATAAATTACGCTCAATTATAATTTCCTAACATGATATAATACTACAATTCTTAGGGAATCACCTCCGTTTTTTCATATTTTCTGCTTTGATGCGCATGAACCTCAGTATCATCCTCCTTCCATTTATATGCTATTCCGTTATTTCTGCACAAAACTAACAATCTGCTTTTCTGAGTTATACTAAACCCAGTATAATACCAGATATACCGAATTCGGTATAATACTCGCAAGCAATGCCGGTGTCAATACACACCGGCTCTTTGCTTGTTGAGGCGCTGCCCCAAGCCCTGAGGTATAAACGCAGAAACAAGTTCTGCGGCTGCGCGTTATTAATTGCTTTATCTGCTGCGGAACAGAATTGGGTAACTAGCAAAGAACCGTGATAATGTCCAGCTGACAAGTTGCAGTCTATTTTACTCGATCGCTCTCGTTGGAAACCAACCTCTTGACTTCATTCGCTGTCGCCTTTTCAAAGTTGGGATAGTTTTAAAATTGCATACTTTCACATGCAACAAAATTTAATCCTGAACACATAAATAAATATAACAGCATTGAATGATGACTTGTTTATGAGACCTGAAAACAGTTTTGTAAAAGGATCCACGCATAGACTTTGTCCTGATGCTGTATGTTTTATTGACTACACCACTTGAGAAGGAAGGAGCAAGTACAATGGAGGAGCCGATTTGTATTTCCCTCAATATGAGGTGATTAGTTACTTCTATAAAAGAATGAGATACCCGGGAAACATACGCCGATGTTAGTGTAAGGCTGAAATTTGCTTATTTCTATTAATGAAAAAAGCGAAACAATAGTTGCCTATTTCGTAAAATGTACCACTATAATTCCCTCGGAATGATTTCAAGCGCTTTAATACATCATGTCGTATTCTGATGAACCTTGTTTAAGTATCCGTTGTTGAAGGAAAATGTTTATAATGATTTTTTCTCTATTGCGATCTACAAAGGAGCTATCATATGAAATATATTAGAAAAACTATCATTGCGTGTTTAATCTTGCTGGCACTGACATTATCTGTATTTGCAGCTGGCTCAACTCCGGTTAAGAGAATGACACTACCTCAGAAAATGTTACCTGGAACTGTAGTAATTTATAATAGTAATTTGGAACCACAAATTCTAAAAGGGGGATATGCAAATTCTTTGTCCTCTTTTTCACCTGCCTCTAGGAATCCTCGGAATTGGAACACAACATCGTATTCGCGAGTAGAACTACAGAGTGCACTCGAGCAATACCAGGCAATAGCCTCTGGAAAAGTAGCTTCTGTGCCGTTGCCATTAGTGTGTGACGGTGCAAAAGTAATTTATGATAGTATAACCGGAGATATTAACAACATTTATTATCCAGACCCACAAGATCCTACAGGTTATTCTATTCATAATGCTCCTCAGGAGCCGGCTGTTGCTGGTCAAAAGTCAAGCAACGGTCAAGTTACTTGGAGTTGGGGAGCTCATAATAATACATTAACGTATCGTCCTTCTAGTGATAGTTTCCTCGGTGTTGGACGAGCTACCTATTTTGTTGGAACATATGGCAACCGTGATAATATCCTTAAAGCTTATGATTGCGCAACTAAAATGGCCTATGATTATTCTAAGGTGGGCGATCAAGATGTCCAAATTCGTAATTTGGACACAGATGAGGTTTTCACATACCATCAAGCAGATGTTGGTGGCCTTCCTGATGCAATTATCGATATTTGGGGCGAAGAAAATATCCGCGAGCTTGCAGGCACCCCGGATGGCGAGCCAACGAATAACGCGAACAATGTGAGATATTACCATGTTCGTTTCAGCGATCAGGCTATTCCAGGATAAAACCTAAGTCTAATCTTGTGGTAGAATGCTTACTATCTCGATTACTGCATCAATTACGCTTCCTACAATATATGCACTTTGAATGAAATATAACGGTGGATATTTTTCCTTATGATTATTGCTGAAGAAAATGTCTGGAAGCGATACTTGCAATAATGTAACAATATGAAAGAAGCAATGATATTTAAATGCCTCGGATGACGATACTTGGCACCATTCAATGTCATATAATTACAACACAGGATGCTTCTTAATTTTAACCTGCTCTGATGCAGAAATGCGTACACATCGGGTTGCAGCAGAGACGC
>CALWKT010000148.1 GCA_944381335.1 uncultured Christensenellaceae bacterium | reverse complement strand
ATTTATTGGCAGCGAAAAACTTAATGCTTTGAAAAAAACGCATTATGACGAAGAAGATCTTGCGGGATTTATCAACAGACAACTTACCGACACAAGTTATACTGTCCGGCTTGTGAGAGAATTGCTTATCAGACGTTTTCCGAATTGCAGGGTAAGCGGCATCAGGCAGTCTCTGAATCATACTATGCGTATGAAATATGCGCAGGAAGGCAAAGGCGGTTTTTATAAAGTACGTAGTCTCAACGATATGCACCATGCAAAGGACGCATATCTGACGGCGGTTTTGGGACAATTCAGAAGCAAAGGTTGTCCGTCTTGGGGCAGTATCTGCAAGACATACCTTTCAAGCCGGGAAAATTTGGATTTTAAGGACGGAAAAGCTGTAGAAAAGGCACGCAACGGCATTATCCTCGGTTTGTTTGAAAAACATCAGAATATAAACTCTGACGGAGAGGTTATATAGGACGAGCCTTTCCGCAAAAACGTTTTCAATACGATGGCGTCCAACGACTGTATTGTGGTCAAAAAAATAAAGCGCATGGCTGAATCTGCGTTTTACGATCAGACTTTGTATAGCCCAATGGCTGGAAAAAAGAATCTGATACCTCAGAAATATCGCAACGGAAATCCTTTACCTCCGGATATTTACGGCGGTTATAGTTCACGAAAACCGGCGTATTATGCGATTGTCGAGCATACTGAAAAAGGCGAGAAAAAACACTCTTTTGCTGAAATACCCGTGATTGTCGATTGCGCAGGAAAGACGGATGAATACGTTGCAGAAACTTTCGGCAGAGACGCAAAGATTCTCAGGTATATATACAAGTATCAGTTGATTGAGTACAAAGGACAATTGTGCTACATAACAGGAGTCATGGAATTGAATAATGCGCGTCAGCTTACAGTCAATAAAAAATACGAGAGGCTGTTGTGGCTGGTGGAACAGGATAAGATTGATGAGATAAAAGCTGACAGTAAATATTACGATCTTCTTATCAAAGAATTTATTGGCTATTATACGGAAAAACTCAGGAGATTCTATCCAATCGTAGCGAAGTTTGCAGACGTACTCGATTGGATAACTGCAGAAAAATACGATTCAATGACTATCGAAGAAAAGACCGGATTGATCAAAAAAATGATTACGTTGACCGCCCCGGGACCCGGAGTAATCAGATTGCAAACGCAAGCAGGGAAAGAGGAGCCATTCGGTAGATTGAGTTTTAATATTTATCCTGACAAAGCGACATGGTTCGATCGTTCGATAACCGGTCTGCGCGAACGCTCTCACAAGGGAGTATGACGCATGGGGTGGCGCGCTGTAGTAGTGGATTCACCTTGTAAAATCAGCGTAAACGGCAATTATCTGATATTGCGTTCTG
Source organism: uncultured Christensenellaceae bacterium (assembly GCA_944381335.1). The sequence continues at coordinate 1,539 of CALWKT010000148.1, read as the reverse complement.
AAGAAATAAAAAAGATCCATCTTTCTGAAATGTATTATCTGATGATTGCCTGCCCTGCAATAAACATTACGGGGGTTGCGCTGTGTGAACTTGCCCGTCAGAAAATTAAAGTGATATTTTGCGATGAAAAACGCAATCCCTACGGTGAATTGACAAATTATTACGGATGTTTTAATTGCGCGAAGAAGCTGAAAATGCAGATTGAGTGGAATAAGGACGTGATAAGTTCTGTCAACACTGCAATAATTGCTGCAAAAATAGCAAATCAGGCTAAGCTGTTGCGCAAATTCGGTTTTGATGACAGGGCGGAAATCATTGAAGATTACTTGTCGGAAATAGAACTTAACGATGAAACCAACCGTGAAGGACATTCGGCAAAGGTATATTTTAATACTCTTTTCGGGAAAGGATTCAACAGAAACGACTCAAACGATATAAATGCTGCGCTAAATTACGGATACAGCATTGTTTTATCGGATATAAACAGAGCAGTTGTGGGTTGCGGAAGACTAACGCAGATAGGGATCAATCATAGAAACGAGTTTAACGAGTTCAACTTTTCCTGCGATTTGATAGAGCCATGGCGAGTAATAGTGGACGAATTTGTTTTTAGTCAAGGGAAAAGACCGTTTGACAAGAATTATAAATTCGAGTTGGTAGGGTTGTTGAACAAACGCGTTCAATACGACAGAGATTATTCTCTGCACGATGCGATAAGCGTTTATGTGAAGAACGTGATAGACTGCCTTGACAGAGGAAACAGTGAAAAACTTTTGCTTTACGATTTTTTATGAGTGCGTACAGATATATGAGACTTTTATTGTTTTTTGATTTGCCCAGAGATACGGCTGCTGAACGCAGAAGTGCTGCAAGGTTCAGAAAAGATTTGATTAAAGACGGATTCCTGATGTTGCAAGAATCTGTTTACTGTAAACTCGCTATAAATTCGACTGCGGTCGATTTGATCAAAATAAGAATAAAAAGATATATGCCGAAAAAAGGTAGCATTATGATGTTGACCGTGACTGAAAAACAATTTGAATCAATGGATATTTGTTTGGGGGATTTTACTACCAACGTGCTGGACAATGACAAGAAATTAGTGATAATATGATATTGAGATTGTATAATTGTGACAACGCAACAGTAGATCTGAGTGAAAACGTAGCCGTTCTGGAATTGGCAAGGCAAGAGATCTTTAATAATGTTCTGCTGGATTTTACTGAACCTGTATTTCCTGCACGGGAGCTTGCCATTGACGGAGGCAACGATTTGCTTGGCAACAACGATATAATATGCATAAGAGATTATCTCGATTTATCTCTGAAAAACAAGACGTTGTTGAATAAATTGTATAAGCATATTGACAGCACTGTTTTTTCGGATCCGGAAGAACGTATGAACCTTGAAAACTTAATTTCTCGGATTAAGCAATATTTTCTCGATACATTAAAATGTCTTAATGTCGATCTTGACGTATCACCTGAAATCGATGTTAAAGATATCTGTGCGATGATTGGATTGGTTCCGTATTGTGCA
>CALWKT010000147.1 GCA_944381335.1 uncultured Christensenellaceae bacterium | reverse complement strand
AATGTTTACACCATGCTGTCCGAGCGCCGGTCCTACCGGGGGCGCAGGAGTTGCTTTCCCAGCGGGAATCTGCATTTTAATATAACCTGCTATTTTCTGTGCCATTTCGGTCACCTCCTAAAAATTTGGGACCAAATATAATCCCATTGTGGTTTTTGCGGATATTTGCAATAAAAACTTCCTTTTTATTAAATATCCTCCCACTGTTTCCAGAGGGATATATCAACGCAAAACCCCTTTCTTTCCGAGGTTTTACGGTGAACTCTTTTTTATTATCCAAGCTGTGAAATTTGCGAATAATCCACTTCCGCAGGTGTTTCACGCCCGAACATTGATACCATGACGGTAACTTTTCTTCGCTGTGTGTCTATATCGGAAACTCTGCCGGTAAAGCCTTCCATCGGTCCCGACTTTATCTCCACCATATCGCCCAGGGCTACCTCCATACTGCTTCTGCGCGCCGTTTCCACGCCCATCTTTTCCACTTCTTCATCCGACAGCGGTACAGGCTTGGAGCCGGGTCCGACAAAGCCGGTAACTCCGCGTGTATTTCGCACAACATACCATGACTCATCGTTCATTATCATTTTTATTACTACATATCCCGGGAACAGCTTACGTTTTACCGTGCGCTCCTCTCCGTCCTTTTCCTCGATAATATCCTCCATCGGTACTTCTACTTTCTGAATCCATTTTTCCATACCGCGGCTCTCGACGGATTTTTCTATATTGGATTTTAACTTATTCTCATAGCCGGAATATGTGTGTGCAACATACCACTTTGCTTCCTCTGCCATATCCTCACCTCAATCAGCCGCCAAAGGAAATTGACGTCAGCCACTGGAATACCTTTCCGAATCCCAAATCCAGCACTGATAGTATTATGGTAGTAATTATTATAAATACCAGAATTACAAGCGTGTTATGGATAAGCTGCTCTTTATTCGGCCAGGATACTTTTTTAAGCTCGCTTTTTGCCTCACGGAAGAACTTGCCTATCCCTTTTTTCTGGATTGTGTTATTTGTTTCTGCCATTTACTTTACCCTCCCGAATTATTACTTCGTTTCCTTATGAAGAGTGTGCTTTCTGCAGAATCTGCAATACTTGTTCATTTCAAGTCTATCCGGGTCATTCTTTTTATTCTTCATAGTATTGTAGTTTCTCTGTTTGCACTCAGAACATGCCAATGTTATCTTTACTCTCATTTTAGATACACCTCCGTAAACATATCAAATCCATACGGTCCTGCCTCTTTTTTGGTACACAAAAAAAAAGAAGCTATTCCTTAGCCCTATCATTTTACCATTGTTTGTCCTATATGTCAAGGTTTTTTTTAAAGTTTTTTATATTTTATATAATATAAGCGTCCGCAAAGATTTTTCCTTAGCGGACGCTTTTTACGTTTACTCTTCTTCCTCGCCTGCGTCGGTCAAAAGCAATACATCCTGCATATTCTGTATACTGGCTTCATGCAATTCCTGTCCGGTCGTGTGCAACACACCCTCCGGCGACGCTGACGCCTGGGTCTGCGAGAGAGATGCCAACATCATTCCGAATACCATTATATTTGCCGGCTTCATTGTTTGTCCTCCTGTCCTAAACATATCCTTTGCTGTCTATTCCTCCCCCGGTCCCTTTGCTCAATTTAATACTACTAAACTTTTCCTATAATGTCAATAAGCTTTTGTGATTATTAACAAATTCTTAATTAATATAACATAGTTTATGCACAATTTGTACACAATTAGACATTTTAAGACAGGATTTTAACTTTTTTTGTATCAGTCAAGATGGAATACCGGCTGCAAATCCACCGACACCGGACTGTTATCCGGGTTGGTTTCCATTATATCTGCCATAAAATCCCACCATTTCCTGTTAATCGGTGTATCGGCGCTCTTTGCCCACAGTTCCTCCGACTCGATTTCTATATACCCGTAGAGCACATTTGTTTCCTTATCCAGGAAAATCGAATAGTTCCTGCCTCCATACTCGTGAATCATTTCGCGCATCTCAGGCCACAGCTCATTATGGCGCTTTTCATACTCCTGTGCCATATTATCGTACAGCTTCATTTTAAATCCTTTTCTTATCATTTTAAACTCTCCCTTTCTATTTAATTTTTATACTGTTTATAATCTTTTCCGCCTCTTCAAACGCAGCAGAATTTTTCGATGCTTCATCATAACTAAACTCTGCCTCGTACACCATTCCGCCTTTTGCCATTGTATACGTTTCGGTATATTTTTCTTCATCTTTATCAATATAATGGAAAAAGCTGTAATCGCCTATTTTTACACTATCAATAGCCGACTCTGTGTACTTTTTCAAATACTCCTCCAGCTCAGCATTATTTTCATATCCTGCCTCATACGCACCTATCGTTATAGTCATATTTCCTCTTGCGAGGTTATAACCTTCATCATAAAAATAACTGTCATTATATATTAGCCATGAAATAGGATAGTCAAAGCTCACATATTCGCCGGATTGGCTATCCATAATGCCCTGCGGCTCTTCAATATACATTCTGCCGGAAAAATCTGTGCTGCCAAGTGCGCCGCAGGAAATACTTTTTATTATTTTTTCCGCCGCGTCCTCTTCATATCCGAGTTCTATATCCTCATCCGTATATAACGAAATATATACCGTTACAAGATACACATACCCGTTTTGTTGAAAAACTTCCTCTCTTACCGAAGATACGCTGTCACTTGCTGTAAAATAAAATCCGCGTTCTGACTGCTCAATCTCGCTTACTGTAACAACATCAGGGTTATTGCATTCTATCATACTGCGTCTTTGTGATTCAAGCAGCGTTTTGCTGTCCATATCGGCGGTGTCCGAATAAATATCTATCATTATATATGATGAGTCGCCCGTAACCTGTGATGCTGCCGTATATGCCGAAATACCCGTATCAACAGCCTTCCAGGGCTTTGGTATTGACAGTTCAATTTTATATTTACTGCTATCGGCTTTTTTATATTCATCGGTGGACATATCCGCAAAATCATAAATATCCCCGCCTACAAATTTCGGCACAAAGCTTTCCACTACCGGAATCATACTGTCTATACCATCATCCATCGCAACTGCGTAAACCTGATAATATGTACCGCCCGATACCGTTCCTAAATAATATAAATTTGTTTCCCCGACTGACGCTAAAATTGTAAATCTGCCGTTGCCGTAAGAATCGGTCGTAAGAGCGGATTGTTGAATATTTGATGACATTGCGGCGGAATAGCGCTCTTTTAGATATAACGTGTTTATATCTCTGTTTCCTTCCTCAGGAAACACGCTTATATACAGCATACCGCTGTTTCCTGAAAAAAGCAGCTCCTTTGACGAACCGTAAACCTCCGGCGCTGTCAAATCCTTGGGATTATTCATACTCCAGCCATAATAAGAATCCCCGACCATTGTATTTGTAATATTCTGCGACAGAGTATCATTATATTCTATCTCTTCCTTAGCCACAAATACTCTGCCCTGTTCATAATATACGCTAAGTCCCAGATTTTCGCATATAAACCTCAAAGGAAGCATTGTATATCCGGCATCAGAAAGTACCGGCGCTTCCTCAAGCTCCATCGTATAGCCGTTTACATCGGCATAAAGACTTCCTATTGTAAGAAGTATTGCAACTTCATTATTCTTTGTAATAAGCACCGAGCCAATTGATTCGTCATAGCTAAGCTCCGCTCCCGCAATATCGCCTATCATACGAAGCGGCACCATAGTAACCCCATTATCCGATATATAAGGCTCACCGGATGAAAGCCCCTCCTCCTTATCTGTCACAACAATTTCCTGAGCTGTTTCCGGCACATTTAAAGGCAAGTCCTCTGCCGCTGCACCTACAAACGAAAGTGAAAGAACCATTAATAATGCAATAATTTTTTTCATAAGCTGTTCTCCCCCATTTTTATTTTTCTATAACAGCCGCATCAAGGCTTATAGCCTCGCCGCCGCGCTGAAGGCTGATATTTACACTTCCCGAGCCGGTATATACATTTTTAAGCGCCTCGTTTACGTCCTGTGTGGAATGTACTTCAATACCACCTATATGCGTTATAATATCCCCTATAAGTATTGATTCGTTACTGCTTGCGCTGACTGTAAGACCCTCAGTAGTCGGAAGCCCTATTGTTGCAGCCCACGGCTGCTCAAGCGTTACATTAAGGTCGGGGCGTTTTATACTGCCGTTTTTCTCAAACTGTTCTATTGCATATTCCACCGTATCCACCGGTATTGAGAAATTGACATTATCCGCATAATATGCCGCAAACCCGCGTGAATTTATACCTACCAGTTCGCCTTTTATATTAACCAGCGCACCGCCTGAATTACCGCTGTTAATTGATGCGTCGGTTTGTATATACTTATAATATTCTCCCGGCACAACCACATCAATTCCGCTTAATATGCCTTTTGTGGCAGTATTTCGCATAGTAAGCGAAATCGGAGTTCCGATTGCTATAACCGTCTGACCTACCATAAGCTCGTCCGGGTTAGCAAAGGTTATCGGCTTCATACCTAATTTTTCCACCTTTACAACGGCAAGGTCTGCAGTTTTGTCCAAATACAATACCCGCCCTGCAAGGGTTTCGCCGTTATAAAGCACTACCGTTATATTATCCATAGACTCTACAACATGCGCATTTGTAAGGATAGTACCGTTAGGCTTTATCACAACGCCCGAACCGTGTACCGTGGCGGTAGATGAACCCTGATAGCTGCCTGCAAGCGCAACAACGCTTGGGCTTACATCCTCCACCACCTTTGTTACCTTGTCATCCTCCGACATCTCAATAAACGCCGCATATTCCGAATCCGACCAGTCAACATCTGCGCCCATAGACTCTGCCACCGCACGCAAGGGTACATAAATCCTATCGTCTATATTATACGCCTTATCCGCTACCTGCTGCCCGTTCACAAACACCCTCGGCTCGCGTCCGGCGCCGGAGGCGCCTAAAGTAAATGCCAAAATACACGCTCCTGCTCCTATTAGTTTATTTCTCAGCATATTCCGTTTTTCCTTCCTATACCTTCTAAAACAGCGTCAAGTATAATATGCGCTGCTCTGTCCTTGGTTACTATTCCGGTATCCGTCA
>CALWKT010000146.1 GCA_944381335.1 uncultured Christensenellaceae bacterium | reverse complement strand
ATCGATGCTCGTTTGCAAGGTCCGGACTGGGCGGTGACCGACCTCGATCTCAGCTTGCGCAACATGACCTTCAGTAAAGATGACTGGCAGACACAGGAAGGCAAACTGTCGATGAACGCCAGCGAGTTTATTTATGGCTCGCTGCATTTATTTGATCCGATTATAAACGCAGAATTTTCCCCGCAGAGCGTAGCACTGCGCCAGTTCACCAGCCGCTGGGAAGGGGGCATGGTCAGAACGTCAGGAAACTGGCAACGCGACGGGAAAACGCTGATCCTCGATGATGCGGCAATTGCCGGACTGGAATATACCTTGCCAAAAAACTGGCAACAGTTGTGGATGGAAACGACACCCGGTTGGTTAAACAGCCTGCAACTGAAGAGATTTAGCGCCAGCCGCAATCTGATCATTGATATCGACCCTGACTTCCCGTGGCAGCTCACCGCGCTCGATGGTTACGGTGCCAATCTGACGCTGGTTACCGATCATAAATGGGGCGTCTGGAGTGGCTCGGCGAATCTGAATGCCGCCGCCGCAACGTTTAATCGTGTTGATGTCCGTCGTCCGTCGCTGGCGCTAACTGCCAACAGCAGCACGGTGAATATCAGCGAACTGAGTGCATTTACTGAAAAAGGCATTCTGGAAGCCACTGCCAGTGTTTCACAAACGCCACAACGTCAGACCCATATCAGCCTGAATGGACGCGGTGTGCCGGTGAATATTTTGCAACATTGGGGATGGCCTGAATTACCGTTGACTGGCGACGGCAATATTCAGCTTACCGCCAGTGGCGATATTCAGGCCAATGTCCCGCTGAAACCTACGGTTAGCGGGCAATTGCATGCCGTGAATGCCGCAAAGCAGCAAGTGACTCAAACCATGAATGCGGGCGTAGTTTCCAGTGGTGAAGTTACGTCGACGGAGTCGGTGCAGTAAAAATAAGGACGCTAGCGGATATCAGCGCTAGCGTTCCCCGTTATTAGCGCAAAATTCCATACTCACTGCACAATAACCATTTCACCGGTTCATCTTCTTCTATCGCCGGAAAACGTCCTCCCGGCTCAAGAAAATAATTATCGTGTTGGTCATCATTTACCATCGAGATTTCCCAGCCGAGAACAAACGCTTTTTCCGCCCAGAAGCGATGATACAGACGCGGCGGCAGGCAAATGCCCTGCCCCGGCTTTAGCACCAGCGTTTCACCAGGTTTCATGGTACGCCGCTGACCATCAACACTCACGGTAATGACTCGTTGATCATCACAGAGATTGGCTTCGTTGGCCCAGGCCAACTGCATGCATAAGTCTCCACCGCCCCGATTGAGGATATCTTCCATTTTGTGGGTGTGAAAATGCCAGGGAGTCTGCTGATCTTGTTGGATCTGCAACATTTTCTCAGCATACGGTTTTGGATATGCCGCCGACCCCAGCGCGCCGTTGCGCATCGTTAGCAGTGTTAGTCCCGTTTGGTTGAAATCACCACGACCAAAATCGGTGATATCCCAACCGAGCTGTAAGTCGACCACTTCTTGCCAGTTATCCCGTTCTCGCTGCAGCCAGTCATCCACCGTAAAATAGGCGAACTCTGGCAAACAAACGCGGAAGGTCTGCGCAATGGCATGTGCTTTATCAATAACATAATTAATTTGTGAACGTTTCATTGGCTTCTCCGTTGCGCATAGCAAGCCAGGCAGCGCCACGCATTCCGCTACTGTCGCCGTGCTGTGCTTTTACAATGGGAGTGGTGAATTGATCGGTGAAAACCAGTGGAGCAACTTCTGCGTTCAGAGCGGTGATAAGCAGTTCCACATTCGAAAGCCCGCCGCCGATCACAATCACGCCAGGGTCAACAACGTTAACGATGGTTGCCAGCGTGCGGGCAAGCTGTTGGCGAAAACGTGCCACCTGCTGCATGGCACAAGCATCACCACGTTGTGCCAGGGTGACAATCGCCGCAGGAGTGAGCAAGTTACCAGTCATCTGTTGATAGCGTTCACTAAAACCGCTGCCGGAAACAAACGACTCCACGCAGTTGTGTTTGCCGCAATAGCAACTGACTGATGGACCATCTTCCTGCTCCGTATAGCCTGGCAACGTGATATGACCGCATTCGGCAGCATTTCCCCAGGCCCCTATAAACGGTCGTTGCTTGATGGCAATGCCACCGCCGCAGCCCGTACCAAGCGTAATACCAAATACCACGTCATAATCTTGCCCGGCACCGTCGCAAGCTTCTGATAGCGCGAAACAGTTACCATCATTGGCTATCACCACCGGTTGCCCAAGCAATTGCTGCAAATCAGCCTGTAACGCATGACCGTTAATCACCTGAATATTCGCGTTTTTAATCAGGCCAGTGAGTGGCGAGATACTGCCGGGTAAGGCGATCCCTGTCAGCATCGGTCGTTGAACGTCCCGCCTAATCTGCTCGATAAGCGCCACAACGCATGAGACAAATTGTTGATATGTCGACTTTTGCGTCGGGCAGCGGTAACGGCGAATCTCCCAGCCATGCGCATCCATGACAACGGCGGCGATTTTGGTCCCACCAATATCCAACCCCAGATAGTGCATATCTCGTTCCTTGTTGCGTAAAAGGCGGGTCACCCCGCCCTTCTGGCTTAGTACAGTGATGCTTTACCGAGCGAACCGAACAGTTTCATTTTGTGGCGAATGACTTCCCGCGCCGCGTTAATCGCATCCGGATAGATGACGTTCGGGTCCCACCAGCTCTCTTTAGCGAGAATTTCACGCACTTTCTGGAAATAGGCGTATTTCATATCGCTGGAGATATTGATTTTGCCGACGCCGAGCGTAACTGATTCAGCAATCTCCGCGTCCGGGTTTGCCGAACCACCGTGTAGTACCAGCGGAATATCAATACGTCCGGCAATGTCGCGCAAAATGTCCATTTGCAGCTTCGGTTGCATCCCTTTTGGATAGATGCCATGCGCTGTACCAATCGCCACAGCCAGTGTGTCGGCACCTGTACGAGCAATAAAATCGGCGGCCTGCGCCGGATCTGTGTAGGTCACTTGTGAAACACCACCTCCTCCCGACGTTCCTGTTTGTCCGATGGTTCCCAGTTCACCCTCAACCGACACGCCAACCGCGTGAGCGAGGCGAACCACTTCTGCGGTCAGCGCCACGTTTTCTTCATACGGCAGCAGCGAACCGTCGATCATTACTGAGGTAAATCCGCAGCGAATCGCACGCAAAACATGCTCTACAGAGGCACCATGATCGAGGTGCAGTACAAACGGGACCGGACT
>CALWKT010000145.1 GCA_944381335.1 uncultured Christensenellaceae bacterium | reverse complement strand
CCCACCAGTTCGTGGGCCAGGCCCACCTTGTTCATCTCGACCTGCGCGCGCACCAAGTGGCTGTAATTGTTGCCCACAACATTGGGTCCGGTGACGGTGGCGCCTTCCTGGTACTCGGGGTCGCGCTCAAGGCCGAGATAGGGAGCGACCTCGCTGATGATGTTGCCCACAACCGGGGCGACGATCTCGCTGGCGAAATCATTCTCGTAGCGGGGGTCGTCCATCATCACAAAGACTTCGATCTCGGGATCGTCGATGGGCAGCACCGCCGCAAAGCTGATCTGTTTGTAGTAGTCTCCGTCGGTACGCTCGCCGCGGCCAAGGTTTTCCGATGTGCCAGATTTTCCGCCGATGCGGTAGCCCGCCACATAGGCGTTGCGGCAGGAACCGCTGGTCTCGGTGCGGACGCCCTTGCCGACGTTTTGTTCCATCATGGCGCGGACCTCGGCGCTGACCTCCTCCGAGATGACCTGACGGCGGATGGTGGTGTCCACATTGGAAACCACGTTGCCGTTTGCGTCGGTGATGCTGCCCACCACATGCGGGGTGACCAGATAGCCGCCGTTGGTGATGGCCGCCACCGCGGTGGCCATCTGCAGCGGGGTGCAGGTCTGCGCCTGGCCGAAGGAGCTGGAGTCAAGGTTTGCCTCGGTGAGGCCCAGGGCGTCCTCGTCATGATAGACCATCCAGCGGGTCTCGTACGGCAGGTCGACGCCGGTGCGCTCGGTAAAGCCGAAGGCGTCGAAATAATCGTAGAAAATCTGCGGGCCGAGCGACAGGCCCACCTGGATGAAGTAGACGTTGCAGCTGTTGTTGAGCGCGGTGGCCATGTCCTGCCAGCCGTGGGCCGTATTGTTGGCGCAGCGGTAGGTGTGACGGTACAGGGTACTGTCGGCGTTGATGGTCCAGCCTTCCTCGCCGCAGTAAAACTGCTGGCTGCCGTCCATCAGGCCGGAATCCAGCGCGGCGGAAGCGGTGACCAGCTTGAACACCGAACCAGGAAAGTACAGCTCAGTGATGGTCTTGTTCTTCCACTGCGACTCGCGCATCATGCCCTGAAGGCTCGAGTACTCGGCATCGCCGCTGATCTGGCCGTCGGCGATGATATTGGTCAGCGCCTCGGTCTCGCCCAGGCGGCTGACAAGGGTGTCGATCGTTTCCTCGGTGAGGACGCCGCCGTCCAGGATGGCCTGCATCTCGCTGTCGTAGATGGTGTAGGGGTCGTTTGGATCGAACTGGTTCATGGTAGCCATGGCCAGGATCTCGCCGGTGTTGACGTTCATAACGATGGCGCAGGCCCGGCTTTTGACGTTGTAGTCCTCGATGGCCTGAGCCAGATAGCGTTCAGCGATGGATTGAATGTTGTCATCGATGGTCAAAATCAGGTTGGAACCGTCGATGGCCGGATGATAATCCGCGTCGGCGTCGTCCAGCACAATGCCGCCGGCGCTCTCCAGCGCCACGCTGCGGCCCGGCGTGCCGGCCAGTACGTCGTTGTAGGAATACTCAAGCCCGTACTGCCCGTTGCCCTCGCTGTCCAGAAAGCCCAGCACCGAGGACAAAAACGCGCCGTAAGGATACTCGCGGGTGGAAGCCTGCTCCTGATAGAGATACAGCACGATGCTCTCGGCTTCCTCGTTGAGCTGGTCGGCGTATTGCAGGATCGCCTCGGCGGTGGGCATATCCACGCCGCGCACCAGCACGCGGTATTGCAGGTCGTCACGGGAGAGGTTCTCGGCGATGCTTTCCGCCGTCACTTCGCCGCCGCACAGCTCGGCGATCCTCTCGCTGGCCTGCCGGATATAGGCTTCGTCACAGCGGGAAGGGTTGGCCACGATATTCCACACCACGCTGCTGCGGGCCAGCAGCTTGCCGGTGGCGCTGTAGATGGAGCCGCGCGTGGCGGGGATGGTGGTGTCTTGCAGCTGCTGTTCGGTGGCGTCGACGCGATAGGTCTCATAGTAGCGGAATTGCAGCACATACAGCTGATAGATCAGCAGCCCGAAGCCGCCAATCAAAAAAAACGCGACCAGAGCCAATGTGCGGATGCGCATGGACTGCGGCGCGCCATACTGTTCAGGCCCGGGTTTTTGCGGAGTTTCGCTGGAATGATTTGCCATGGTGTTGATGCTTCCCCAAAATGGATGCCCACCGGAGAAGGCGGGACGGCGGGATGAGATTCCGGTCGGCTGCGGACGGCGCCGTCAAGGCTCCAACCCGTCCAGCAGGCTGAGCGCCGCCGTCTGGAAGGTAGACAGCAGCCTGGCCCAGCCGGTCTCGCTGCGCACGATCAATCCTTCGTCCTCCAGATCCATGTAGGTGATCTGGCTGGCGTCGGCCTTGACCAGGCCGAGTTCTCCCTCGGCCACCGCGGCGATGTTGGTGCTGCTGGTGATGTCGTCCATCTCGCCGGTGAGATAATCGTAGGTGCTCTGCTCCCGGGTCAGTTCCTGACGGGTGGTCTCGATATCGCGCGAAAGCTCGGTGATAACCGCCTGGCTGTAGATCAGCCCGACGACCAGGCCCAGCAGCAGGATGGTCGCCAGCGCCGTGCGCATGGTATACGCCGCCCGGCGCAGCTTGTCCAGCCGGCCGGCGCGGCTGCGGCCGCCCTGCACCACCTTGACCCGGGGCGCACGGTAATGCGTTTTGGTCGTTTCCCTCATGTCATAGGCTGCCTGCGTCATGCGCGGTTCCTCCTTGTGATACGGCCGTCAGAGCTTTTCCAGGACCCGCAGCTTGGCCGAGCGGCTGCGGCGGTTTTCTTGCTGTTCGCCGGCGTCGGCCTCGATGGGACGCCGGGTAATCAGTCTGGCTTTGGCCTTGCCGCCGCAGACGCAGACCGGATATTCGGGCGGG
>CALWKT010000144.1 GCA_944381335.1 uncultured Christensenellaceae bacterium | reverse complement strand
TATGCAGTCCCTGAAAATACAAATTTTGATGGTATGCATCATCAGCATATTAAAGATATTATCAATAGTCAAATGTATAATTGCAATGTGCTGCTTTGCATTGTAGGAAAAGAAACCTATTCTCGTCCGCATGTAGATTGGGAGTTGCATGAGGCGCTTAAAGGGGATATTAATCATAGAAGAGGTATTTTGGCGGTTTTATTGGAAAATCGTAGGGACAATAAGAATAATATTGATTATAGTACATTTCCTAATCGATTGCAAGATAACGAAGATTACATAGTTATAGAACAATACTGTTCTTTATATGAAAAAATAGTAGAGGCATTAGACGAAGCCTTTAAAAAAAGTAGGGATAGATATATCCAAACAAATAACACTCGTTGTCCTATGCAACTAAGACAAGGAAGATATTTTGATGTAAATTAGTTGAGGTTAATTCAATATTAGGAAAAAGTTTGCATACATAAGGAGATATTAGAAGATGGATATTCCGAGACATAAAGTTTTTATAAGCTATTATCATCAAGACGATCAACAATATAAAAATCATTTAATTAATATGGAAGAATATAATCTTGAAACTATGCAAAATCAAAGCATATTTGATGATTATTCTGTTCACGAAAATGAAATTGACGATACAGGTTTAGCCTCAGAACAAATAAGACGTACTATTAGAGATGAATACATAAAGGATGCTACAGTTTTGATTTTGTTGTGCGGACAAAACACAAGAAAGAGGAAATATATTGATTGGGAAATTCATGCGGCAATGTATGACAGCGAAAAGAATCCACAAATGGGTATATTAGTTATAAATCTCCCATCTATTTCTCAAAGTATGATTTCAAATAGCGCTAAAGAAGAAATCATTATGGGAGAAAATATCAAATGGGTTCCTATTAATAAAGATATAAATTCTTTACATGATAAGTACTCATATTTACCAGAAAGAATTATAGATAATTTAGCTAAAGATGAAGTAAGAATTTCAATTGTAAATTGGGATGTCATTGCAAACGATACAAATAAGCTAAAAGAATTAATTGACAATGCTTATAACAGACGAAAAACAAATAAATATGATAATTCAAGGCCATTGAGGAGGCATAATAGCTAAACATGTCTACTATAGATAAAAAATATTTAATAAACGAAATAGTTAATCAATTAGAACATAAAACATTATCGGTATTTTTAGGGGCTGGAATGTCATATGAAGCTTCTCATTTGGATTGGGGGGCATTAATAAAACCATATATTTCCCAATTAGACACTCATGTGGAAAATCCAATTGAAGCTTTACAGTACTATCAGACCTCAAAAGGTATAGCAAAAATAACACTAAAAAAAGAAATATCAGATAAATTTTTTGGACTAAAAGGAGATGATAGACATCAAATATTAAGCAAATTGCCCATTCGTAATTATTGGACGACTAATTTTGATACAATTATGGAAGATTCTATTACGGATCTGGGGTTGAAAAGGGATATTATTAATAATAATGACTCATTTATAACTGCACAAGAAAGAAGGGATAATATTGTTTATAAACTTCATGGAGATATAAATTCACCAGAAGATGTGGTAATATTAAAAGATGATTATGACGATTATCCAAATACGCACAGTCATTTTATTACTGCTTTAGAAAATGAATTGGCTACTAATAGCATGTTGTTTTTGGGCTATTCATTAAGTGATCCGGATGTTTATAATGTTCTCAATAATTTAAAATTGCAAGGCACACAACTGAATCAACACTTTTTAATATTAAAAAGAAATCAAGCAAATGAATCATTGCAAAATTATCGTATAAAAGAATTAGAGAAAAAGGGTATAACAACATGCCTTATAGATAATTATAGTGAAGTAGGAGAAATGCTTCACAGTATTTATAAAAAATATATGGCAAGGAAAGTATTTATATCAGGTAGTAGCAATGGCGACTATGGTCCATTTGAGCAAGAAGAAGCTCAAAACATGCTGTATAAATTAGGCTACAAACTAATTGATAAAAATAAAGATCAAAGCGTTGAGATTGTTTCTGGATATGGAAAAGGTGTTGGACCATTTTTGGTAGAAGGGGCAGCTGAAGCAGTGGCGATAAATAATTTGGATTTTGCTAAGCGAATTTTAATTTATCCTTTTCCTAGAATGTATTATGATATACCTGAAAATAAACGTTCAGATGAATTAAAACAACATTTTATTAATTATCGACAAAAAATGATAGATAAATGTGGTATAGCATTCTTTATGTTTGGGACAAAAACAGATAAGAACACAGGAGAAACTGTAGATGCCAGTGGAATGATTGCTGAATTTGAAATTGCACATCAACAAGGTAAATATGTTTTTCCGATTGGTTGCACTGGTGGAACAGCAAAACTTTTGGCGGAAAAAGTTTTAAGAGATTATAAAGCATATAACGAAACGACCGTTGAAGTTGAAAAATTGTTTTTAGAATTGAACTTGCCGAATGTGACCCCCGATAAAATTATTGATAAAATATTGCAAATTGTTGATTTGCTGGCATATAGAACTTTAGAATAAAAAGATAAAACAAATTTTTTATTATGGATTGTAAACGTGAATTGTTTATAATTAAGCAAAATTCAATATTACATTTTTACAATTTGGCACCACGACGTGTGCTTGTCATAGACAAGTGGCGTCGCTTCGCTCCGCTAACAAGCACACATCTAAGCAAAAAATATATAGACACAAAAGGATGC
>CALWKT010000143.1 GCA_944381335.1 uncultured Christensenellaceae bacterium | reverse complement strand
GTTCTGCATGGATGTATTTCAGTTCCGCTGTCAACTTCGTTACTGCGGACAATAATTTTTCTGTCTCCGGGTCAATTACAATGGGGTTTTCCAGCGCCGCCTTGCGTATGAACACCCCTTTGGACAGACCCGACTGTTCCACCCGCCGTTCCAGCTTCCGCTGCTCTGCTTCGCTGAACCAGACGTGGGCGTCGAAGGGCCGTTTGCGGTTGGGGGCAGGCTTTTGCTTTTTCGCCGATTTGGCAGGGGAAATCTCCTGTGGTACGGGGGCAGGTATCGACGGAGCTGCTGCAGGGACAATTTCCGACACTGTTGGAGTTGTCTCCACAGGTGTAAGCTGTGGCTCTGCAACGACCTGGTTTTTGGGCTTTTCCTTATTCCAGAACGCCATTCTCTACCGCCTCCTTTCCTTCCGCGACGATGCGCGACGGTTGCGACGATTGCGACGATGTTTTTGGGGGCGGGGTTTTACCGTCGCACCGTCGCGGAGTTCCCTGTAGCGAGATTTCAGCCGCATATGAAGAGATATATTTATGCGGTATTTATATAACAGAAAACTTTGTTGATTCAGAAACAACAAAATGCAAAAAAGTGTAGTAACTATTCTAAAAAGTATTGACAAAATATAAAAGAAATGATATACTGTCACCAGAGCAAAGATTAGACGTAAAGAATAAAAACAATAATTGGAGGGCTATATTATGAAATTGTACAAGAATGTTACTGTTATCGAGAATAAACTCGCTGCAGAAACTCAGAAGGACGGTCTAAAGAATGCGATCGTTGCCCATCTGGATGAAATTGCAGCACAGCAGTATGATGGCAAACTCCCCAATGGAATGAGTGTGGAGTGTGCAGCAGAAAGCATTATCAAGACTGCTGAGGGCTATATCAACGCACGCGATGCTCAACAGGCTGCAGGAATTGAATTCACTGCAGACGAGGTTCGTAGTAAGATCGCTGAGAACCTGAAAAACATGACTATGGAACAGGCAGTTGCTTATTTGTCCCATCTTAAGTTGATCTATAGACATTTTGTTGCAGATTCTGATAATGAGGTGACTGAAGAAAGTTTAAAAAACGAATACGAACAGATTTTGGCAAAGGCGGAGGGAAAGTCTCTACCGGAGCAGGTTGATGAGTTAGTAGATACCCTGGATGTGGAACGTGCTAGCTGGTTTATGAATGCTGTAAATGATGATTTGGTACAGCAGGAATCTATCGAAGGGACTGTTGAGAAGATCCAGGCCGAGCGCGCCACTTTCGAGACTGCAGCTATACGTGGTGCGGCCATCTATGGAGAGGCGGTGAATGGGAACATTGAAGACATGTCTCCCATGGTTGATCCCGGTACTGTAACTGCAGAAGCAGCAGCTTATACCGATGCCGCTTTTGTGGCGGCTCAGGTTGAAAATGGCGAGATTACTGAGGAAGAAGGCGAAAAACAGTTGGGCTGGATTGGCAAGGCCTTGGCAATTGCTATGGCTGTAGCGTGGGTAGCACTTCTGATGTATGGCGGTTACGAGCTCGCTCTGATTGCGGGCAGGTATGCTCTGAAATTTGGCGCTAACACAAAGGTTGCATCCGTGGTTGCAGGTGTAGTATTATTTATGTGTAACTACACCGCATTAGGCGAGTTTGAAAAGCAGTATCCTGCAATGTGTAGGGCAGTCATAAAAATGAAAGGAATGTGGAACAAGCATATTGGTGTTCACTTCCCTAATATGCGAATTCACCAGAGAATGGTTAGAAACTCTGAGCTTGCATAACTATATTGTGTAGCAGTGTTTCTTAAGTATTGAATGCAAATTTAGTGCTAATCAAAATGAGTAAAAATATGCAGTCCCTCTGGCGAAAATCGCCAGAGGGAAAAGCAGGTTAATAACACTTCAGTAAGGTTGGGAATGATATGACTGAAAAAATTTTTACAGTGGATGAACTCGCGGAACTGTGTGATGTAGATCGAGAAACTATACGTCGTTGGCGGAATAGAGGTGTGCGAGGAGTTTTTTTGGAGGCAACAGATAATGTTGTGTTACGTGGCAAGCCAATATCTTTTACAGCAGATTCTGTCAAGAGATTTGCTAAAGAAAATCCCAAAATAATGACTCCTGCTTTACGAAACGCTCTTGAAAGTGGCGATCGTGATAGAGTACAAACGAATACCAATGGAATGCTTTTTTCTTATCAACCAGAAGAACATGATTTTCTAAAGAAAGTGCTACTGGAAAAAAGAGCGGCATTATTGAAGGAATTGGAACATACAGAAAAGACATTGGCAAAACTGGAAGGAGAAAAATAACATGAAACTTTTTCAAGGGGAGCTTAATGAGTGGGTTCAGTCGCAATTTCCAGAGAATAGGGAAAATAGTAACCTATCGGAAGAGGCAAATTACACGATACGAGTTGTGACAGAAAGACTGGTATATTCAGTACTAAAGTCGCTGGAAACAGAAGAACAGATTCAATCACAATGTTTATTTGTAAAGTATTACGATATCCTATTCATTGTGTTAACGGCAGCTTTGGCAGGATATACTGCAACCTTTAGTCATTGGATTACACTGGGAACAGTGATTTTATTTGGGGGTTCAGCACTGTTGCTTCGAAAAAAGATTGTGCCGCCACAGGAAAAGAAGGTAAGCGTGAAAGTGAATCAAGTGGAGTTCGCAGAATGTCTAGATAAAGCGATGATACCTCTGGTTGATCTGTTGAATAAATCGAATGAGAGTGAAGAGAAGAAAGAAAAAGATATCTATAATATCCATAGTGATCGTTCTTTTGCGCGATGGTTGCAGATGTTTGCGTTATATGTACGACGTAATGAGAACGCCAATTTAGAAAAGCTGTATTCTCAATTGAAAGATGATTTGGAGAATATGGGTATTTTTATTTATGATGAATTGGAAACTGGAGATGAGGGGAAGATTAGGCTTCCTGATGAAGGAATGTTCATGGATCTTCGAACTGGTGAGGAGTGGACAGAAGTAAAATTGCCGGTTGTTTATACCATAGAAAAAGCATTGATGCATGGGCAGATAAAATAAAAAGGAGAGATTTCTAATGGGTAAGATTAATTTCAAAAATCTTCGCCATGTTTATGGTATGGATAATGGCAATGGCAATATGATGGCATATCGGATTGATATGCGGGTTTCTCCCGAAAAGCGCACAAGAGAGCCTATTGTGGATAAAGAGGGTGAACCTGCAGGATTCTCTTTGACTAGCAATGGGAAAATTCAGCTAGGTAAGCAGTTGGAAGGTACTGATTATTCTTCTTTCTCTGAGTGTCAAATTCTTCCGGTTAATTTTAAAGCGATTCCTACGGCTGAAAATCGCGATATGATGATATGCTATCTCAAAGGTTGGCTGGATCAGATGAAAAAGAATTGTTCCAGTATTGAGGAAGACGGGCAAGAAGCTGTTTGGTTTATTGGATGCCCTAATGGTTGGAAATCGAAAAAAATTCTTGATGCATATCGGGATATATTTTTGGAAGCAGGATATGTAAATCCTGTCATTGTGCCAGAATCCAACGCTGCTATGATGCACTTCTTAGTCAGTAACAAAGATATTGAAGCCGAGTCCTTGAAACATGGCGTGATGTGTGTGGATGCTGGTGCATATTCCAACGATGGTACAGATGTTCGTCCTGGTAAAGTCGCATCTGAGGGAAGCTTTGTCGGCGCGAGTATTATTGAAAAAGAAATTGTGAGTGCAAATCTTTATTCGGAGCATCTTTACCGACAGGGAAAGAAACCTTACAATGACCCTGAATTGACCGAAGCTGTTCGGAAACGGTTTGAAGAAGATCAGGTGTTCCGATCTTTCATGCTATTGCAAGGAAGATGGCTGAAGGAGCAGTATTTCACTAAGAAAAAGAATAATACATTGCCCGCGGCAGGCAGAGACTATCAGACTCAGATTTATCTGGATGATTACCCTGATTTTGATGGACAAATGTTCTTCAATATGTTTATCAATACGAAAATGGTGGAAGATTTAGTTGCAAATGTTCCAATCCGTGTTGCTTTAGGCGAATTCCAGTTTGGTAAGCTTTCAGAAGAAACCCAGAAGGAAATCGGCGATTACACATGGAAGCAGTGCTTTGAGAATTTCTTGCACCGTCTGGCAGATACTTTTCCTGAGTTTAAAGAGCGTGCCATGGCGGAAAGTGGCCCCAAGGCAGTTGTGATACTTACAGGTGGCGCTTCCCAAATGGACTTTATTCCAGTTACGATTGAGGAAGTATTCGAGAATGCATATGTGTATGTTGACCGGACTCCTATTTTATCTATTGCCATGGGATTAACAGATTTTGCACCGGAAAAGTTACGAGCTATGGCCTTTGATCAAGCATTCTCTGATATCTTGGATGAGGAGATCATTGATGAGGATGGCGATGCAATTCCATGTGTTTTGAAATGGTTATCAGACGCATATGACAAATTCTGCATCGATAGTTGCAAGGCTATTGCATTGAATGAAAGAAATAATCTCGTAGATGCAACGAAAGCTTGGGCGGAGCACGAATATAGCTCTAATGTGAATAGTAAAAAAGCGGGCGAAAAATTTACAGCACAGTTTGACAAGGAAGTTTTGCCCGGTATGCGCAAGGACAGCAAGGAAGCCAATGAAATGTTGCTGAACTCTATCAATGAGCGTTTCCGCGATCTTCTGATTGATAGTGGTCTCCAGAATACTACACTGTTTGCCGATGGTGAAATGCATTTGGAATTTACTGATATTGTAATCAAGGATCTAATGCCAGCAATTCAAAAGGCAGTTCTTGAGACTTATTCCGGTATGCAGGAAAAATTATTTGATAATTTGCCCAATCCGGGACGGTTCAATCTGCTCCAACCCAGCAGAATCGATATTTTGAAGGCTATTGCAGAATCTTTGGACGAAATTCTAGAAAAAGTCTGGGAAGATACTTTAAAGTTCCTCGGTAATGTTTTTTATGATGATGATATTAGGAAAGCATTCATGTATGAAGCGCTTTATGAGATACAGGAAGAACTTAATAAGAAAAAACGTACGCTTCTGGGTGACTTGATTGTGGAAGAAAGCTATGATGATAATGGGGAATAAAATTCCTAATCACTGCGAGGGGGCATATGTATGCAGCAGCTTTGGTTGAGTCATAAACGGATTGATAGCATTGCTCAGCTTCGCATGATGCTTTCTGGTATACATGAGACAGATGAGGGCTCGGACACACTATATCTGAGATTGCTAGAATATGCTCACAATGGGGTGCTAAACGCCTGGTTAGCACGTCAAAGTGAAAAGTTTGGGAGCGGATTAGATCCTGAGGCGGCAAAACTTGCCGCCTCAATCCGAACATTGCAGGGGGGGAGTCAAGATAGCGAATCTCTTAATAAAGCACTATCTGACTTAACTGGTGTTCCAATATCTTGTTTTGTGACAGAACATGTACAGAAGTTACATAGTAATGCACAGATGGAAAAGGACAAAAAGCTAACCCAATTAAGATGCCAAAAGTGGTGGCCTAAACATAAAAACATGTTTGAATTAGTAAAAGAGCATGACTGGCCTCTTGTAGCGCTGGACAGTAGCCAATTGCAGATGGCACTTGAATTTATGCGAAATGACAGTACTGTACATCGGACACTTTATATATGCAATACTGAGCAGATGCATCAAAAATGGTTTGTTCTAAATCTGAAGAATATTGAGAATGTAACCATTATAGGAATTGAAAATCCGCGAGTACAATATGATCGATTTAATGAAGACGAGCGTATTCCTGTAAAAAGAAAGCAAATTTTTCTTCAAGACCTAAAAATTGTATTCCACAATGAAGTTTGTTTGGATGAGTTCAAGACTTATTCCGCCAATTTCAGGGTAGGAAAGCGATAGGAGAGAAAACATATGGCTCAAAAAAGAAATTTGCCCGCGGTGGAATGGACGGCAAAACAAATGGCCACCTTGGATGCTGCTGGTTATGGTATTATTATGATGCGATGCAGTCAAGAATCTGATATCCGTCGTGTAATTGCAGAATACGCTTTTCGAGAAACAACAGTTCAAACAAAGTATCTTTGTAAGGATTCTCCTCAATCTTATGACACAGGTTTGAGCACAAATATATTGGAAGCTACAGCATTAGGGACTGTACGTCGCTTCGAGGAGGCTTTCAGTTGGCAGTCGCCTGGATTTGATTCGCAGAATCAGGCTCCTTGTCAAACTGAAATTTCGTTGATGACCGCTTTGGCCAACTGTGCGAAAATTCTGACGCGAATGGAGCACCGACTCATCTATATTCCGAATGCTAAACTCTTGATTGGTGACGAAGATGACAGTATTCAGTACCGTTTGCTGTTGGAAGATTTGGCGCGTTTGAAATCTGACGGAAAATCTAACGCACTGGTTGTGATTGGGTGTACTAATGGTCAGTTATGTCAGGAACTAATTGGGGTCAGCTATATTTTGGATATTCCGTATCCTGATACACAGGAACTGACAAACATCATCCGCAAAGTATGCATGGAATGCGATGGCGGGATGGTAAGCTTATCTGTATCAAGAATTAATTCTTTAGCAGAAGTGATGAGAGGTCTTCGTGAGGATGATGTTCGACGTATTTTTAATCTAGCGTTTGCTTCTGATGAGGCTCCTACAGCAGGGAATGCAGCAAAATTGTTCAAGGCAGCAAGAGATGCAAAGGAACAGATGATTGCAGGAGTCATCGGCTTGAAATGGTTGAAAACAGACGCAGACATTGGAGGATTAAAAACACTGAGAGAGTGGCTTGAGAACAAAAAATGGATTTTTCAATATCCTCGAACAGCTCAGCTGCAGATGGCAACACCTCCGAAGGGAGTGCTGCTATGCGGTCTGCCTGGCTGCGGAAAAACAACATTGGCGAAGCTTACAGCCCAGTTATTGGGGGAGAAAGATGCTCCACTTCCGTTGGTACAGATGGATATATCTCAGTTTAAAGGAAAATACGTGGGAGAATCGGAGTCGAATTGCGAGATTGCATTGCGAACGGTGGAGAGCGTTGCCCCATGTGTACTGCTTATAGACGAGATCGAGAAAGTTTTTGGAAATGTTAGTACTGACGGGGCTCATGAGACGACCATGCATATGTTCTCAATAATCCTAGATTGGATGCAGAAACGCCGAGAAAAGCCGATTTTTATTATTGCAACAGCTAATAAGACGGAAAAACTTCCACCAGAGCTGACTCGTAAGGGACGTTTTGATGAGATTTTTTTTGTTGGTGTTCCCTGTGAAGCCGAGTGCCGAGAGATTTTTCGGGTGCATTTGAATAAAAAAAGAAATGTAATGGAATATGAGAACTGGGATACTGACTCTGAACGGATTATTACGCATGTTTTGAAAACGGCAGCTCAGCTAGAACGATTTCTTAATGGTGCGGATATCGAAAGTATAGTTGATGGAGCATTTTGCGAATTGTTTGTTGATAAAATGAAGACTTTAACTAAGGATAAGTTAGAGGAAATTGATGGAGCTACAGATCCGTTTGTACGCTATGATGTGAAGTCTGTAGAGAAAAAGCTGATTTCGATGTTGACAGAGACGAGATCATATTTTGACAACAATATGGAAAACACTGCTGCGTACTGGTTAGATATGTACCGACGCCAGTTCCGGGAGGCTGGAGGCGGTGAAGGTCGTGTAATTTTGCCTGCTACAAAGGAAATTTTTGATCCGAAGACGTTAATGTTTGATGCTACTCTTTTAAAGAATCAGAAACTCCTTAACGAACCAAGTGAGTTGCCTAAAAGAGCAAACGATTCTGAAGCATATGAACAATGGCTGCAGATTCAGCTGCAGAAGGCTCATAGCGGAAAAAAAGGAAACAAAGTTGAAAATGAAGATTATGATGGCGTGTTCCGTTGGCGGCTTGCACAGGAGATATTTCGATTTCGTACAAGTTGACAGTCAAAATACGGAGGTCAAAGATGCTTATTGAAAAGATTAAACAAGGAAAACAAAAGCTTGGTGCAATATGGGCAAAGACCAAACAAACAGCCAATGAATTGATTGTAAAAGTTAATGCATTTTGCCAGAACATCTATAATGAATTATCAAATAGCGTCAAATTTGTTATCGATTATGTATCACCACAAGTTAAAGAAGCTAATGAAACGGAAACAGAATGGATCATGAATGGCGCGGTTAGTGTGCTGAATTGTATTCACAACGAGGATCCGCTGGAAGCATACTGTCAGATGTCATATGAGGAACGCTTAGAAACCGTTGAAAAAATGGCAGTAAGCAATGCAAAGCTTATGGGAATTAAACCGTGCCAGTTGCAGGTATTAGATACTTTGCCGGCAAATGTTATGGGATACTACAATCCAGAGAATCATGTTTACGCAATAAATGCATCACTTGTTTACTCTCAGCCTATTACTCGTGAAACAGCTGCAAGGGCAATTATGAATGTTATGCATGAAATGTTCCATGCTTTTCAGTACTCTGCAATGTACCAGCCACATAAATATGGAGTTCCAGATGAAGTAGCTGCATATTGGCGGAGAAATGCAAAGAATTACTGTAGTTTTGAGATGAACCCATCTTTCTACTATCTTCAACCATTGGAGAGCTATGCAAGGTATGTTGAAGAGGGTGTAATGGAATGGCTGAGGGATCCACAGATGGTACAGAGTATTCTTGAACATTTAAATTGAAAATGAAGGAGACATATAGTATGACTCGCATCCAACGCATACCAAGGAGGCGGCCGAACAATAAACAGCCACCAACCGATCATAAAG
>CALWKT010000142.1 GCA_944381335.1 uncultured Christensenellaceae bacterium | reverse complement strand
CGGTTGGTGTCATAGGCTTTCATCACGGTACCGTCCACCGCAATCACCGGGCAATAGTTCAGAAACTCACCCATGATTCGGCGATCAGATTCGTTAGCCTTGCCCGCCTTGGTGGACAGGGCCGCAGATTCCGCCACCATTTTCAAGGTGCGATCGGGAGCAAAGTCAAACACATAACAGCAGCGTTTGATCTTGCCGTCCTTGTTGCAGGGCGACTGTACTCGGAAGATGGTTTGTAGATAGTTGGCGGCAGAAGTGGAGAAGGAACCAGCCAGCATAAATACAGCCGTCCATTCCGGCACCGTAACGCCGGTGGTCAGCTTACCACAGGAAAGTGTAATGGTATACCCGTCTTTTCCAGCACCATTGATGGCCTGCCGCACTTTCTGGAGCGCATCTTCCGAGCGCTCCTCTTCATCGCCATCACCAGCCACATTGACAATATCAAAGGCGCCGCAGCCAAAGACCGAGTGTTTCTTCATCAGCCTACTCAGAGCCTTGGCCTCTTTTACACCAGGGACCATCCAGAGGGAATGACGGAACAGGTTTCGATACTCCTCGTTGGAGTACGGATAATGGCTGTCCGGGTCATCCTTTGTAATCAGGTTCAGAAAGCTCCAAACATCTCTTTCATGGACAAAATCACCCGTTTGTGCAGTGGCTGGCATAGCCTTGTGATCGTGCTTGATATCTCCAGTCCAAACACGGAAGAACTCCCGGAAATTGAACGCCTTGTCCTCCAGCTCCACGTAGCTTGCATCGGTCAGAATCTTCCCCAGGTCATAGGTATAGATTTTCAGCTCAGGCAGCTCATCATAAGGGTTGGAATCACCAAAGTGCAGAGTGTCCCACTCGGTTTTGCACCGCTGCTCCATCACATAGTCCCAAGTATAAATATTGTCGTCAAATTCCTTGAGAATATTGAAAGGTGTGCCAGACAAGGCGAGGAACTTGGTGTCGTAGCCGTCCCCTTCCTTGACCAAATTCTTGATTACATCATCACCCAAAGCAGTGGTAGTGCCTTCATGGGCCTCATCTACAATAACCAAATCCCAATCCAACGAGAAAACGGCATCGTTTTTATCAAATTTGCCACCAACTGTTGAGGAGCCACGCAGATCTTGAATGGATGCGAAGTAGACAAACTTCTTGCCACTGTTTAAAAGAGTCTCAATGGTTGCCCCATGACCTTTGGAACCATAGGTATAGTCCTCTTTATCATAGAAGATTTTCTGGAAATCCTCATACCATCCATCGTCCACCACAGGCCGATGAGTAACAATAATTGTTCTGGTAAAACCGGACTCCTTGACCACCTCAAGGGCAGAAAGGGTTTTGCCGAAACGCATTTTTGCATTCCAGAGCATTCTGCTGCCAGTCTTAAACTGCTTAATGGTTTTCTCAATGGCTTCCAATTGCTCCGGACGGAATACGATGGGTGTAAAATTTGTCCTTGCCCCCGTACCAGACAGATTGGGTTGGCATTTCTTCACCGCTTCAATTGCTTTCAGAACGGTAGACAAATCAACCTCAAACCATTCTCTGCTGGTGGAGTTTTTCAGCTTCTTCTTGGGAATGTTGGAGTTCTCCAGAACTCGGTGAACATCATGGTCACGGAAGGCTTTCAATACCTGCTGACCATCCTTATCTTTGACTAGCCGAACAGCCAGCTCAGTATGTAACAGTTGGACAGAGATGCCCGCCGTGTTTGTGTATTGCTTGATCCGGCTCAGTGCCGCCTGGTTCAGCGCTTTGCAGTTCGGAAACAACGTATCAATGGAAGCATCCGATTGAATGGTCGTATCACCAATCTTCAAAAGCCCTTTGTGAGCCTCGTCATTGATGGCGAAAACGTAGATCAATTTGTATTCAAAAGATGTCCCAAATACGTTTTCCATTTACAATTCCCCTTTCACCAAAGAATAATATTCCACGTTCACTTTTGCACGCCAGTCCTTGATTTTACACCGTGACTGGGCAGGCTTTTGTACAATTAGAGGCTCTTCCGCCATAAGGTCAAACATAGAAATTTGATTGACTTCTTCCTGAATATCACAGAGTGGTGGTCCATAAGTGAGGCCATCCATCTGCCACAAATTCCAGGAAATGATGGTTGCCACCTTTTTGAGTTCGTCAAGTGTAGGAGTGCGCTTTAAAGCATACCGCATATAGTCAATAAAAGTATACAGCAGATTTTCCCTCGCAAGCAATAAGTTATCGCCCTGAAATTCAAATCCATACACACTTTCATAGGCTCGATATGCCCATTTCAGCCATTCTTTTTCATCCGGGGCATTCTCACTCACAACACGCAATTTCCTATCCAGCAAGCCAATCCGGGATAAAAGTTCGATTGGGTCACCAGTCACTGTGTCGTACCGGCTCACCAGATATGGAGCCTCTCCGCAAGATACCTCAATTCTTCGTGCATCTACATAGTTCTTCCAGGTATGCTGACTATCCTCCGGAAAAATCACTCGTTCTGTTGCTGTCCAAGTATTATTTTTCTCAACATTAAATACATCAGGACGGCCAAACCATCGCTCATCTACCAGGTTATTTTGGGCGTTACAAATCCAGGAAGGCGTAAATACTTCCGCCTTATCCCTGGTACGGTTATTTTTTTGCTCATGTGCCTTAGCCACCCGTGGCTGAATGATCTTAGAATAAATACCCGTAATCAAGTTGGCATCAATTTGCTCTGTTGCCTGATAAAGCGCCCCATAAGAGCTATAGTCATTGGTTGCCCAAATAATATTTTTATTTGTTGTCCTGTCTTTCAGAAGGATATCAA
>CALWKT010000141.1 GCA_944381335.1 uncultured Christensenellaceae bacterium | reverse complement strand
AAGTGACTTTTGCGGATTCTCCCAGTTTAAGTTGATTTCCAGAATTTTCCCAATAAAATGGGAAAACCGTTTTTTAAAAGGCTCTCCCGGAATAATGGAAAAAACGACTGTTGCAAGTTCTCCCAGTAAAATGGGAAACAGCCGGTCTGTTGCAGATTTTCCCAGTTTATTGGGAATACAGGTCCTTGCGCTTCCTTTGAAGACCGAGAAAAAATTTTTATAAGTTTTCCCAGTTTAATGGGAAATTCTATCTGTTGCAGATTCTCCCAGTTTAAGGTGAAAAGTGACTTTAAAGGCTTTCCCAGCTTAAGTTGATTTCAGGATTTTCCCAATAAAATGGGAAAACCAACTTTTACAGGCTTCCCAGTTTAATGGGAAACGATCGATATGTTGCAACCTCTCCCAGTTTAATGGGAAGACACTCATTGCCCTCTTTCCCAGTATAATGGGAAAACCGGCTGTCGCAAATTTCCCAGTTTAATGGGAAATTCTATCTGTTGCAGATTCTCCCGGTTTATTGAGAAAAGTGACTTTAAAGGCTTTCCCAGTTTGAGTTGATTTTCAGGATTTTCCCAATAAAATGGGAAAACCAACTTTTACAGGCTTCCCAGTTTAATGGGAAACGATCGATATGTTGCAACCTCTCCCAGTTTAATGGGAATACATCTATTGCCCTCTTTCCCAATAAAATGGGAAACAGCCGGTCTGTTGCAGATTTTCCCAGTTTATTGGGAATACAGGTCCTTGCGCTTCCCTTGAAGCACCGAGAAAAAATTTTTATAAGTTTTCCCAGTTTAATGGGAAACGGTCGATATGTTGCAACTTCTCCCAGTTTAATGGGAAGACACTCATTGCCCTCTTTCCCAGTATAATGGGAAAACCGACTACAGTAAATTCTCCCAGTTTAATGGGAAAAACATCTTTCGTCAGTTCTCCCAGTTTAATGGGAAGACATCTATTGCCCTCTTTCCCAATAAAATGGGAAACAGCAGGTCTGTTGCAGATTCTCCCGGTTTATTGGGAAAAGCAACTTTTGCAGGCTTTCCCCGGTTTATCGGGAAAAACATCTTTCGATAATTCGCGCGGTTTAACGGTAAATGCTGTTGATGACAAAGAAGGGATTTTTACGGCAGCGATTTACTTTGTTTCGTTTTTTTCTAAAGGTATTGCTTTTCTTTGTGTTTTATGTAAAAATATAATTATGGATAATGTTTTCGGAAAAAGATTGCGGGCTTTGCGCAAAGAAAAGAAATTGGGACAGGTCGCGTTGGCAGACGCGCTCAAAGTGGGAAAGTCTGTAATAAGTCTGTGGGAACAGGGAAAATGCGAGCCGAAACTGTCCTCTCTCGTCGCGATGGCAAAATTTTTCGACGTAACGATAGACTATCTCGCAGGATTTGAAAACGTCAACTGTTTTACAAAATAGAAATCCGTCATACGGCTGTACTCTTACCGTAGAAGTTCCGTCGCGTTACACGCTCATACGTTTTATATATTGACCCGGTGCCGCTCTCCTCTTTTTCCATAAAAGTTAAAAAGCGGGTAAGCAGACCTGATACCGTGACGGTTATTCATCTGATCCGACAAAGTAAATTACGGCAACATTCAAACAGAAACGCGCCCGAAAAGGCGCGTTTTGTTTTGTTCGTTTCGCTTTGTCTCTTTACTCGTCCTTGCCGTCCTGAGCGTAAGGGTCGTAAGGGGTCACCTGGTATACGTAATAGTTCAGCCAGTTGTAGTAGATCAGGTTTGCCGTGCTTCTCCACTTCACGTCTATGCGGTTGACGTCGCCACCGACAAAGTAGTTGCAAGGTTCGTCAATGTCAAGTCCCTTGTCCAGGTCTCTCAGATATTCGTTCTTGAGCGTGTCGCGGTCGTACTCGCTGTGACCGAGGAAGAAGAACTTCTTGTTGTCAAGGCTCTTGACTATCGCGATCTTACATTCGTCGCCGTAAGCGAGCACTTTGAGGCGGTCGTCTCTCATCACCGCGTCGCAGTCTATGTCCGTATGGCGCGACATCGGGATGTAGATCGTGTCGTCCATCCCCTTGAGCAGAAGCTCGGTATCGTCGCAAGGACGCGCCGCGTAAACTCCGAACATCTTCTTGGGCAGTTCGTGCTTGTCAATTCCGTAATGATACTTCAGCCCCGCCTGCGCTCCCCAGCAGATGTATATCGTGGACGTGACGTTTTTGTCTGCGTAATCCATGATCTTTTCAAGCTCTTCCCAGTATGCGACTTCTTCAAAAGGCATGGTCTCCACGGGCGCGCCGGTGATGATCATTCCGTCAAAATGAAGCCCCTTTATCTCGTCGAAAGTCTTGTAGAATTTCTGCATATGAGCGAGAGGCGTATTTTTGCTTTTATACGTGTCCGTGTTGATTAACGTCACGTTTACCTGCAAAGACGAGTTGCCCAGAAGGCGCATCAGCTGCGTCTCTGTCTCTATCTTCGTGGGCATCAGATTGACTATCGCGATCTCTATCGGACGGATATCCTGAGTCATCGCGCGCAGTTTGGGCATCACGAATACGTTTTCTTTCTTCAGTATATCAAACGCCGGAAGGCTCTTGGGTATGACTATGGGCATTTCTTACTCCTCTTTAGGATTTTAAGCGCTATCAGCCGAGCACGTTGAGCGCCTGGTTTACGTCTTCAATCAGATCGTCAATATTTTCAATGCCGACTGAAAGTCTGATCAGTTCCGGCTTTACGCCCGCCGCTATCAGCTCTTCGTCGTTCATCTGACGGTGCGTTGCGCTCGCCGGATGCAGACAGCAGCTGCGCGCGTCCGCAACGTGCGTTTCCACGGGGATCAGCTTCAGGCTGTCCATCACCTTTTCAGCCGCCTTCCTGCCGCCCTTCACGCCGAAGCTGAGCACGCCGCACGAACCGTTCTTCAGATACTTCTGCCCCAGTTCGTAGCACTTGTCGCCCTTGAGTCCGCAGTACGTGACCCAGGAAACGTTCTTGTGCGCCTGAAGGAATTCAGCCATTTTCTGCGCGTTTTCGCAGTGTCTCTGCATCCTTACGTGCAGACTTTCAAGCCCGAGATTGAGAATGAACGCGCTCTGAGGAGATTGCGTAGAACCGAAGTCTCTCATCAGCTGAGCGGTCGCCTTGGTGATGAAAGCGCCCTCTTTGCCGAACTTTTCCGCATATACTATGCCGTGATAGCTGTCGTCCGGCTTGCAAAGCCCGGGGAACTTGTCCGCATGCGCCATCCAGTCGAACTTGCCGCTGTCAACGATAGCGCCGCCGACAGCCGCGCCGTGCCCGTCCAT
>CALWKT010000140.1 GCA_944381335.1 uncultured Christensenellaceae bacterium | reverse complement strand
AGTGGAATATGTACACCTGCCGCGTTTTGGAGCGGTTCTACGGTTCCGAGCATTTCCATTTGACGACAGATGGCAGGTCGATCAACATCACGCTTCACGGGCTCAAGGCGGCAGATTACCATCGCATTATGCGCACATTGGATTAACTCTCAAAAAACGATAATCATGGAAGTGAAAGTTGGCGACAAGATCCGCATCATCCATCTAACGGGCGAGGACAGCCGTTACGACGGACGTGAAGGCACGGTCGAATACATCGATGCCATAGGACAACTCCACGGCACCTGGGGCGGCCTGGCCGTCATCCCGGAGGAGGATGAATTCAAAAAATTGGAGAGAAGGTAAATTGTTCGTGAGTCCGCTTGTTCACAGGTTGATATACATTACCGGATTCTGTCTCCGGCGCATTTCAATAAGACTCAAATTCAGATATGAAGAATTAACCAGTTGCTCCCCTTCAAACTCCCAGCGACCTGCATATTTTGCACATTGGGTTCGGTACCAACTATGAGGTTTGAATACGCCGATAACAACTCCTTGACATACAGCAAAGACCAAGTCGGCATGCCGGGCGCGCGCTCCATTTAGTCGCCAATATTTTCTCGTACATTCGTACAAATCGGCTCGCTCCCGATTCTGCCATGTCCGGCTGATATTGAAACATACAACTCGCTCATTGCAGATTCGGTTATTCCCGTCTGAATCGAATATATTCTGCATACCTTTTCTGCGATTTATGTTATCCCCTCTTGGCATACTTTTGAGCATACGACGTAAAAGCTTTCATCATGCGATTGGTCGTATCTAACAAAAATGAGAAGATCGCCTCCTTATCGTCGGGATTCAAATAAGACAAATCATCTCTGGTGATACATATCCGGCAGGTTACTTTCTCATCCATGCGCTGCCATGTCATAACTTCACCCACTTCAACTTCAAGTTCAGATTTGTGAGCCAGCATCTTGTCGAAAATTTGCTTGTTTTCAACTTTTTCTCCCGAATTGATATAAACTTCTGCTCTGGTAAAACTGTTGTGGATGCAAATATTGATATTTACACCGGGAAGACCTTTTATGGATTTCCCAAGCCAACTGTCAGGTGTTCCTGCAGAACCTGCATACAATCCGTTTTTTGCCTTGCTGTAGTCGATAAACTCCGACCAGAAATTTCGACGATTGGATGAGCGGATTTTTGAAGCCTCGGCATTTTGACTCTCACTCTGAGCCTTGGAGGCTATTTTAATTGTATAATCATCAGCATCCTTGATTGGGATGATCTGGTCGAATTCGAGCAGTATTTTGTCGTTATATCGGAAGGGCGTCACCTTGAAACATTTGATACGCAGGTTGAAATTCAGCAGCCACATTACCGAAGAGGTAACCTCCTTGCGGAAGTGTGCGGCAACAAAAAATATTCGTTGGCTATTCCCGACATTGATCTCCACATCCGACAAATCGCGGCCGTCAAAGAAATCGGACAAGGAGTCTTCGGCCGAGGCCGTACTACCCAGATATTTCTGATAGATATCAATAATGTCCTGTTTGGTCAGACTCGAACAATAGGAGGCATATTTAATCGCCTGCCAGGTTACGTCTCGCCCCGAATCATCCAGTTTGTTTTCGATGATAACCAGATTGCCGTCCTTGTCGAGGGCTAGTAAATCCAGTCGTTCGCGGGTATCCGAGAAGCCGTCAAACTCTTTTTGTATAATCAACAAGTCTTCACCCAACGAAGAAGGTTCCTTGGCGATCCATTCCTGCAGATGCTTGCGTTCTTCGAGTTTCAGCGCCTTGAAGGAGGTTTTTTCAATCTTTGTCAAACTATTTGATGGCAGATCAATGATATACATGATAACGGCATATTTTCATCAAATATACGAATTTTTGACGAGAGGAAAACAGTTCAGCCAATAATTGTCTTTCAATTTGATATTCCTCTTCAGATTTCATAAATTTGTAGATAGGGCATATAATGCAAAGACACTATCAAGATAATTGAGAAACTCATGAATAAGGCTGAAAA
The DNA here is from genome assembly GCA_944381335.1 of uncultured Christensenellaceae bacterium. Next base: position 1,617 of record CALWKT010000140.1, on the reverse strand, counting down.
AATACGTAAAATCAATGAAGCCGTCGGGCAATTTTTTGACGATCCGGGCAATCCGCGTCGGGTCGCTGCCAAAGACCTGATGCCGTTATTCATCAGGAAGGGTATTTTTACGGCAGATCATAAAAACGGATTACCCATTAGAAGTTTGCTTCGGGAACTGGATCAGCAAAAGGTGTTAAACCTCATTCCATATGTGATTGCGGATCGGAAGGAGTGTAATGTTAATTGGTTTTTTACCGCATTGAATTCACGTAGACTACGGGCTGTTTCTATCGCGGTCTCTTTGAAAACGACCACTTCATCATCTAAGGCAACCCCAATCTTGAATGGTCCGAACAAGAAGCGACAACGCCAAAATTCCGATGAATATTACGTGATTGGATTGTGTAATGAGGTGCTTGGACAGACTGCATTACAACAGCATCGATTTGAGTTCTTGAGAGGGGACACGGGGCGCAAACTGCCGGTTGATGCTTATTACGAGCAACTGAATTTGGTTGTCGAGTATTGTGAAACCCAGCATACCGAGGCTGCGCCTTTTTTTGATCGAAAGGAGACCGTGAGTGGTGTCTCACGGGGTGAACAACGCAGAATATACGACCAGCGGCGTCGGGATGAGTTGAGCTGGCACCAAATTCATCTGGTCGAGATTCACTATAGTGATTTTGGAACCTCCAAGCGACTTAAAAGAGACAGAGCCCACGATATCGAAGTCGTTAAAAGAAAATTAAGTCCGTTTATTCCATAATAACCCGCTCTGTCTAACTAATCTAAAACCTCCAAAACCTTAAAATATGAAGAATATTCTCCTCTTTATTTTACTTCTGTCCTCAATCAAAGTTGCAGGACAAGAAAATAATCCGACAGAATCAACGGATTCAATAAATATGGGTCACTCCTATTCCATAACTGCAATGACCTCTGAAAAAGAGCGATTGGAAGATGCCATATATATGGCAACGACTGCGGCCATAGATGCAAATGAGAGCAAAATGGCCGAAAGATACAAATTGTATCCAACTGAAAACATGTGGACCTTTTTGAAATTGGATACCAAGACCGGACGCGTATGGCAGGTTCAGTATGCCATAAATAGCAATAGTAGAATTCAGTCTCAATTTGTTTCCGTTCGATTATCATGGGACGAAGATTGGGGTGCATTGTCAAACATCGGACGATTTGAACTGTATCCAACACAAAATATGTATACTTTTTTATTGATGGATAAGAAATTGGGAACCATATGGCAAATACAATGGTCAACTGATCCAGACAATCGGGGAGTAGTGGCGGAAATCAAAGAATAAATCATATTCAGACCAAAGTCCATCCCTTGTCGGTGGCAATGGCCTGTTGTTCGGTTGAGAGTTTTGCGAGATTCCTGGAGCCGATGCGGCACTCCTTGTCGGTGACACCTGGTGCCAGCGCATTGAGCAGCGACAGCAAAGATGCGACCGTCAGTTTCGGACAGCCGTTCACGGCTACATCGACATGAATGCTGCCGGCAAAGGTCACCTCCTCCAGTGCCGCGCAGGAGACAAATGTCGAATCAATCTGCGACTTGACGTTCGAGAAATCCAGTACGCCGCCGATACGTTGCAGATTTTTGCAGCCATG
>CALWKT010000139.1 GCA_944381335.1 uncultured Christensenellaceae bacterium | reverse complement strand
CATACCCGCCTTGGGTACCGCTATGCGGGGTCCCCTGGCGAGGGTCGTACCCTTTTTCTCGGGCGTCCATAATTCGGTCGTAGGCTTCCTGGACCTGTTTGAACTTTTGCTCCAGCTCTTTTAGGTTGGGGGCGCCAACGTTCATATCCGGGTGATATTTTTTCGCCAATTGTTTGTATGCTTTTTTTACTTCCTCGTCCGTGGCTGTGGGTGGGACGCCCAGGATCTGGTAGGGATCCATGTAGATTCTCCTTACTTCTATAATATTTGTGTGCCCATCCAGTGTTTATTTCATACGCCGTTCCTTTTCCTGCTTATGCCGAAGCCAGTCGTACCGGGTCCAAACGCCGGAATAGAGCACGTTTCGCAGAAGGCCGGCGGTAGAGGCCTCCTCGTCCAGGATCGGAAGCCGTTCAAAGGCCAACGTGGCCTGGGCCATTAGGTCTGTTAGGTATTCCCCGCACCGGTCCTGGAAATCCGGCTGGTCCGCCTTGTCTAGCAGCGGATTGTATCGTCCCCGTTTCCGGTCCTGCTCTAGATCCTCATAGGCGTCCATGGTATAAATAAACTTTCCTAGGAAGAATCCGATCCGCCGCAGGTAAGGAGACCATTCATCCTCTCGGAACACCAGGATCTCCGCCAGCATCCGACCGGTACAGCCTGCCACCTGGTCCAGATCCGTCTCGCCTGCCTGTTCAGCCTGGGTGAGGGCAGCCACGGCCTGGGCCGTCTGCCGAACTTGCCGGGGCCAGGCCACAGCCAACGCCTGGATCGCGGGCTCCAGCCGATCCGCCAGACGGCGAGACCGGCGGTCTCCCTCATCCTGCCAGTGATCCAGATACTGATAATAGCGGAGCAGTACCGACATATCTGCTCCATATTCCATAAAACGGTTTTCCCGCCGGGGCAGTGTCCGAAGGGGATGAAACGGACAGTGATGCTGTTGCACACGGCCGGGCTCCTGGTCATACAGGGCGGTCAGCAGCAGCGTCACAAAGGTTAGATCAAAGCTCAAAGCCAGCCTGGCCCGGTTGCCGTACCGTTGCCGCAGAGCATGGCAAAGCCCGCAGTAGCATCCCCGGTAGACCTCCAGTTCACCGGGGGAAAGCTGCTTTCGATTGGCGGTGATGTACCCAAACATGGATTTCCCCTTTTCCCGTTTTTATCCGTCCGGGCCACGGCGGACCGGGCCCAGAGGTCGGGGTCTAGCTTACTTTTTGGAACTCCCGACCGCATTTGTTGCAGCGGACCATCACCCGGCCCTGGCCCCGGGGCACCCGCAGATGGGCGTGACAGTGGGGGCACTTAAAATAGAGATACACATCCCGTTCCTGCCACTTCCGCTTTTGGAAAGAAAATTCCCTGCGCAGGCCTGCCGTGGCCTGGAGATACTTCCTATTTTCCTGCTGGCGCCGGAAGATGTTCCGGGAAAGCAGACGAAACCAGATCAACACCAAGCAGATCAAGGTCAGCCACCAAAAAGGGTCCCAGTGGGTGATCCAGGACAGCACCAAGCAAACGATGCCCAGAACCAACAGGCCCCGGTTCAGTTGATCATTGCCGTAGCGACCGATCATAAAACGTTGCAGCCAATTCCGCACAAAAATACGACCTCACTTTCCAGATACAAGCGGCCAGCCTGAACTCGTTCCGCCCGTCTATTTCTACAAGTATAGCAAAAATCCCCCGGGTTGTGGGGGATTTCAGCGAACTTTCATCAAATTTCTTACACCAGCTCAATCTCTCGCTGGGCCCGGGGCAAAAATGTGCCGATGCAGGTCGCCTCAGGGATTTCCGCCTGCAATGCGGTGAGCAGCGCCTCCGCCTGATCCGCGCCAACCGCCAGCAGTAGGCCGCCGGAGGTCTGGGGGTCGAAGCACAGGTCCGTGATCGCCAGCGGCACGCCTGCATCCACCAAAACCCGCTGTTCTAAATACTCTCGGTTGCTATAGGCCCCAGCCGGGATGATGCCCATCTCCGCCAGGTCCAGCGCTCCCTCGATCAAAGGCAGGGACTGGTGATCCAGGCGCAGGGTCAGCTCGCTGCCATCCACCATCTCAAAGGCATGGCCCAGCAGGCCGAAGCCGGTTACATCCGTACAAGCGTGCAGATCAAAACCAGCGCCGATCTCAGCGGCCCGTTTATTTAAGGTCGCCATGACCCGGATGGCCGGTTCCAACTGATCGTCGGTGATGACCTCGCCTTTTCGTGCGGTGTTCAGCACGCCGCTACCCAGCGGTTTGGTCAGGATCAACCAGTCTCCGGCTTTGGCTCCGGTATTGCGGAGGATATGATCCGGATGGACCACACCGCTGACGCAGAGGCCATATTTGGGTTCGTTATCCCGGATGGTGTGGCCCCCGGCGATGACCGCCCCAGCCTCCGCCGCCTTGGCATACCCCCCAGCCAGGATCTGCCCCACCTCGTCGGCGGATAGGCAGTTGGGATAGCAAAGCAGGTTCATAGCATGGGTGGAACGTCCACCCATGGCGTATACATCGGATAAGGCATTGGCCGCCGCTACCTGACCGAACAGATACGGGTCGTCCACCATCGGCGGGAAGAAATCCACAGTCTGGACCACCGCTACCTCATCTGTGAGCTTGTACACGCAAGCATCATCCGATCCGTCGTACCCCACCAACAGGGCGGGGTCGTACAATTTCGGCAGCTTGCGTAAAATTTCGTCCAGGACCCCCGGACCGATCTTCGCCGCTCAGCCGGCGGCGGAGGACATCTGGGTCAAGCGATGTTTGGTCATTGTCCCCATCTTCTTTCTGTATTTTCCGGATGCGATCGTTCTTGCATTGGAATGAATTGTACGCCTCCTGAACCCAAAAAGAGGCGGCTCCTCTTTCCCCCCAGGGGCTGCTGGGAACCCTAGGGTTTCCGTTCCTATCTATACTATAAGCGTTCCCCGGACAAACCGCAACCCCAGCGCCACCCTATCAAAAAATCCGATAACCATAGATCAATATCGCACCTCATAATAAAAGTTGCAAACCCGCCGTTCTCTTGGTATCATACACATGATGAAATTGCTTCAGAAGAGCCTGAAGCGGAGCCAACTGCGCACCCTTGTTGTTCGGATATGCGGGCTGCCTGTGGAGAGGTAGCCCGCATATCTCTCCATGGGAGCGCGGATTTTTTTCATATAGCAAAGGTAGGGATGCCCGGAGTGGGACAGACCGGGCGTCCCTTTCCCACCTCGCTTAGTGCGGATGTTCATCCATCACTATATATTTATCCTTTTTATCCAAATTTTTTTTGCTGAGTTGTTT
>CALWKT010000138.1 GCA_944381335.1 uncultured Christensenellaceae bacterium | reverse complement strand
ACAAGAACATCACCGTCGGCTTCAACCGAAGAATTTTCAATTCTTGCATCAGTATTGCCGATGTTGACATTAACAAACATAGAACCGCCGACTGCAGCATTGCCGCCTGCTGTGATGTTACCGACGATATTTCTTGTATAAATACCGTTTTGAGCTTGTACTGTTACATTGTCTGCAGCAATATCAGAGCCTGTGATAGCAGCATTGACCTGATTTTGAGACACTTTGGCTATCATAGAACCGCTGACACCGGCTTTTCCACCGCCAGCGAGGTCATATATCATCTGCCAGTCGGCAATGCTAGACGCATTTTCCAAAGAATCCTTTTCTAATGCGCTTAATATTGCATCAGCTGTAATTGATGTAGTTTCTTTCGGTCCAAAAATATTTTCTGCAAGGGCATTTACCGTTAAATCACCTGTGTTTACCACTGAATTTCTTACAGCAGCGTCAATATCTTTGTCTAAAATTTCAACAAGTATTGAACCGCCGACTGCAGCCGATTTTCCGTCAACCGCAACGGTACCGCCTCTGCTTTTAGAGGTAGTTGTATCTTTTGCTTCAACATTCATAGAGCCGGAATTTATATTTATATTTGCATTTTCAACTTTTGCCGAGGTTGTGTTGCTAATTACATTGACACCGACGTTGCCGGCAACAGCGGCTGTTCCGCCTGTTGAAATAGAAACACCGACAGGTACTATATCTATATTCTGGTTTGAATTGGCTTTGACATTTACCTCGCCGGCTGATGCAATTTTCTTTTCTCCGTTTTTGTCGTCACCTGTTATATCAGCGGAAACAGTGGAATCAAGTATGTTCACAACTGCATTTCCACTCAGGGCATTTCCTTTGCCCACAGCAGCGGAATCGGCATTCGTAATGCCTTCAATAGATGAGTCATATCCCGCAAGAACATTCAAATCACGTGAAGTCAGAACAGACTCTCTAACAGATGCACCGACTGTATTATTTAAAACATTTACGATAGCATTTACGTTAGCGAGTGTCTGGTCGGTTGTAACGCCCATATTTACGGCAAGGAACTGCAAATCCTCTTTTGCATCTGCTGTAACATTGACATTTCCGTCATTGACATTTCCGTTTGCTGCAGCGACAGTGCTGTTTTTAATACCGGCATTTACTGCTGCTTCAATAACGTCAACAACCGTACCGATACCGAGACCGAAGCCTTTTGTCTTTGAAAATCCGAGAGCACCGGTAATATTTCCGTTATCGACAAAGTTTTTAGCAATTACATCGACATTTCCGGCAGAGTTAATGTTTGAATCTTCAATCAAAGCACTGACAACATTATTAATAACGTCAACCCCGATAGCTCCCTGGAAATTGTAAGCAGACTGCCCGCCGGTCACAACAGAACCTGCAACACCAACTGATATAAGTTCTTCCGTGGGTTTTAAATTGCCGTTTGAATCCGTCTGTTTATTTGCCGAAACGTTTACAGAACTTGCATTATTAACTTTTGAGTTTTTAACTGCTGCGTTTGTGGTTTTGTTAATCAGGTTAAGATTTCCGCCAATAGCACCTCCGATTGAACTTGAATTGCTTGAGGCAATGTTAAGCGACATTCCGCCTGCACCTTTGTAAGATGTAGAATGGTTTTCAGCATCAACATTGACGGCAATATTATCTTTGCCCTCTGAATTAATAACTGCATTGTCAATACCTGCGCTTACACTGTTTTTCAAGACATCAGTATTGAAAGAACCACCTGCAGCAACCTGTGTGGAGGAGTTGTTATTTTTGTCGCCTTTTGCAGCACCGACTCCGATAGCCACCTGAATATTATCGTTATTTTCTTCTGCGTTTACATTGAGATTGTGCTCATTGTTATTTGTAAAAGTTAAGTTTAATTCGCCTGCACCGTCTGAATTACCGAGCTGTGCAACGGTGTTGTTTGTATTCTGGACAAAGTTTACGGCAGCACCGGCACCGACAGTACCTGCTTTTGCAACACCGCCGCCGATATTCAGTGCGCTTGTTTTCTGGTTTGCAGTTACATCAACATCTCCGCCGACTTTAATTGTAGCATTTCCAACTTCAGCTTTAACAGTCGAATTATTAATTTGTGCATTTACAGAGCCAGCTAATGCTCCGGACATATTATTTGCAGCGGTTGAAGCATTTGCTGTAGTTGTAACTTTTCCGCCTGATGCAAGATTGTTACCGAGCCCTCCTCCGTCTTTGAGCCCATTTTTTACAGACTCATCAGTCAATTTGTTATTTACATCCGAGCCTGTTGCATTCTTTGTTTTTTCGTCAGAAGCCTGCGCCATAGAAGTAACATTTCCGAGAATACCTTTTAATTTTGTTAAATATCCGTCAGCTTTGTTTTTAAGATTTTCTTTTTGCTGGTCAATAAATCCGGGTTCTTTTTTCATATCAACCCCGCCTGCAAATGCACCGGCAAGCGCAATATTCAGTGACTGGGTAGTCGAATCTGCAGCGACATTAAGGCTTTCTTCAAGAGTAATATCAGCACCGTCAGCGATTAATGCATTTACTTCTCGTGCAAATTCGCTCACATTAACGGAAGCACCGACCGCAACACCGGAGGATGAAGTTGTGCCCGGGTTTGCGTCAGCCTGTGTTTGTTGCGCAAGAGCACCTGTTATCATCATGTTTGAAATGCCGTCAGTTATAGCAGTAGAATTTTCGTTCAATTGCAGCAAACCGGTGCCCGCAAGTGTGCTTGTTGATGTTTTGTCATCATCTTCAAAACCCAGAGCGGAATCGATACCCAAATTTATATCGGCATCAGTAAATTTAAAGATTTCAGGTGCGTTTGTATCAGGCTCAAAACCGGACTCAAATCTGTCTGAATCCAAATCAGCTGTAGGATCTTTTTTCAATTGTTCTAATGCTGTTGGTACTGTGGATATATTGGCTGTTCCGGCAATAACATCGAGATTTTTAGCAGTTATGGTTGAAGCACCGATAGAGGATTCCGTTGTGCCTTTAACATCCTGAACAATCGTAGTACCTGTAATAGCAATGCCGTTATTAGCCGTAGATTTTCCGCCGGTCATTGCAACCGTCAAAAAGTCCTGATCGTTTGCGGAAGACAGTTTTACATCTTCGTCAGCTTTGATAACAGCACCATCACCAATTTGAGCTTTTGCGGTGCTGTCTACGCTTTCAACGATAACAGTGCCGCCCATACCCATAGATGAGCCTGTTGAACCGCCGGTTAATTTCCAGAGTTTGCTGACGTCTCCGGCTGCATTGAACTGTACAACTTTATTTGCCGCATTAACAATGACATTACCGGCATTAACATTAGAATTATCGATTCTTGCAATAGTATTATTTATTACATCTGAAACAACAACGGAAGCAGCAAGCCCGATACCTGTCGGATTGGAGGAAGTAGACTGCGCCCAGTTGTTAAAGAAGCCGGCAAGCCCCGCCATACCGATACCGCCGGAGTTTTTGAAATCAAACATAACATTTTTGATATCAAACATAACCTCATTAGCCGGGTTCATAAGGTCTTGCATTAGCAATCTGAAATCCCAGTCGGAAGAAGCGTCAAAGCCGAATATTGTTGAACCTGTTTCATTGAACAAATCATCAATATCACCTGCGGTTTGAACCAGGTTCAGCGCAAATTCAAACGTAGTCTGATTCATTGGTTGTTCAGTAGTTGCGTTAACTTTTAAAGTATCGTTGGCAATAATATCTGCTCCGTCTACAACAGCCTGTGTATTGTTATTCTGGCTGTTCACAATAACGGCAACACCGGGAGCAGGTTTAACGCCGGAAGTTTCGCTTTTGGGTATACTAACAGATGTAGAGGCATTGTTAATCGTCATATCAACGGTGTTTGCGTTAACAGTCACGTTATCAGCCTTAATCACAGCCGCAGAACCGGCTTTCGCAGTAGCTGAAAGATTGCTGTTATTCACAACAACAGCCGTGCTGGCTGACGGCAGTGCATTTCCTACGCTGGTCAATGCGTCAAGCCCTTCAGCTATGCCTTTAACATATTTTGAAATAACCTGAGCAATTTTTGCCTGAATTTTTCCTTTTATTCCGGGACCGCCAAGCAATCCGTGCTCTTTAACTTCCGCTTTGGAAACGTTAGATGCAACGTGCATATTTTGGGCGTTAATTGAGACATTACCCTGTTTTCCGTCAGAGTTTTTATTTATAACTTTGCCGTTAACCTCTGCATTCGTGTTTACATTCGTATCTTTAAGCGATACAGCAACGGCAATACCGGCATTTTCGTTTCCATTTTGAGGTTTCAAAATATTTGCAACAGAATTAAGATTGCTCTGGTCGCTTGTGACATTTACTGCATTTACATTTACATTTTTTGCATAAATCTCAGCACCGTCTTCAACAACTGCTTTTGTGTCCGATTCAATAACAGATTTCAATACACTTACCTGAATGCTTGGAACATTTGCAATCGTGCCTGCTGTTGCATCTTGTTTAGATGTAGGATTTTTAATTTTTAAATTTAAAGAATTTTTAGATGCCGCAATAATATTGACATCACCATCAGCATCTATTTTTGAACCTTGACCAACAGTTACGCTGGAGTCAGTTTTGCTTCCGAGGTAATAGAATCCTTCAGACGATGTATCAACAGCCGGATTAAGAAAAGATTTTATTTTTATGGATGTATTAGCCTGTGCTAAAGATTTTAAACCGACGTTATTTTTTGCTTTAAGCA
>CALWKT010000137.1 GCA_944381335.1 uncultured Christensenellaceae bacterium | reverse complement strand
CTCCGCCTGCGCTTCGCGCCGCTATGGCGGTGGAAAAGTCTCGGCGGGAATTTAGCTCAGCGAGCATTATTTGGAAGCGGCTCACTTGTCCGTTTTCGATGGCTCACCTCTCCGGCATGGGTGGCTCTTTTTCTCCGTGCAACCGGCTCAGATGGAGCGGTATTTGCAATTATAACACAAAACAAGCGTACAGTCAATACAAATAAGGATTATAAATGCAAAATACGTGTAAAATGTTTGTAACGAAAATCTCCTCCGTGCGGTGTAGCAGGGAGGAGATGGATAGATTATGTAATTAACTGGTTTGTTTTGGTGTTTATTAGATGTAATTGCTAATCTATGGAAATCGGTTAAATACTGCATACAATTAGCAAATTGGATTGAAATCTTAATTTATGTATGACATATGTTTTTATCAAATGCTGTCATCTGTTTGGGTGCATTCAACGCAAAATCCATTTAAAGCATCGTTATCAAACGTTATAGGCTTACCACATTTAGGGCAGTAATTTCCTCCATGTTCGTAAGGATCGTATTCATCTTCCATTCCGCTAATAAATTGTGTTTGTTCAAGCTCTCCAGATATGATTGTTACATCATTGAAGCTATTATCATATAACAAATCAACGAAATCATCAACTATACGAGTAACCTGCAATTGAATTATTCCTTCAAAAACATGTTGGTTTGGTGGGGATGTAATTATTTCTTTAGTGTCGTCATCTCTCCCCCAATAATCGCTTGAAGTTGCCGATAGTGTTACTTGATAAGACAACACATATATCATCTCGGTGTCATTTCGCTCAGCCAATACATAGTCGCTCAATTCATAGTTTTCAATTTCGCAATCTTCTAAGCCTTCGCTACCGATATCAGCAGACGTATCGTTTATGTATTCAGCTGGATAGCATGCAATTTCATCCTGTATTTTTTCAAACGCTCTATATTGTATGTCAGATACATAGTCATCTATCGTTTGGTCAAGTGCCATATTAACAGTGCTGGTAGCAATTATCCCAAAATCAGTAGAGATTCCAGCAAAAAAATCATTTGAGGTTAAAGCGATAATCTTTTGATTGGTCTTCTTCTCAAATTCTGAAATTAATTGCGGGTGAAATACTCTATTTGTTGTACCATCATCTTTGCTTTCGGTACTCCACCAATCAATTTTTACATCGTCTGTAACAAATAATATATTTTTCTTGTTATGAATAGAATAATCTATAATTTCATTCCAAAGAATTAAATCGCTATATTGACGTATTCCATCTTTGTTTTTATCTTTAAATCCCGGGGGCGTCTGGTTTTTAAAGCGCTTTTGTCCTTCGTCACATAAATCATAAATTTTTTCCAATGAGTATGGTGAAAGAATTCTTTCGGATAATGAGTCAACAAAAGATTTTATAGGATCTTGAATCAAGTATTGATCATTAATTGCAACAAGTAATTCGTGATTACCATAATATTCATCAAAAATGTTTTTTAATTCATCGACCTTTGTTATCGCTTCTGTTTTTAGAGTGTCCATATCTGGAAAATGATATTGTTGGATTCTTTCAAATTCCTTTAACAAGCTCTCTCTATATGACATTGTTATCTCGTCAAGTTTCTTATTATAGTTTGCTATCTTGTTTTTTGCCGAAGCGTATTTACTCATATAGTGTTTTTTATATTCAAGGAATGAAGTATGAGTTAAATATAAGGAATCTTTAACAGACAAAAGACAATTAATTGCAAAATCCGCAAACTCCGGAGAGTAATCATAGATTCGCAAATAAACATTGGTATCACAAAAAATAGTATAGTTGCTTTCTAGTAGAGTTTTTATTGACAAATTGCCCATACTAATCTCCTTTTCTGTTTCCATATTTAAGTCCGTTGTATTTGATTACAATTGGAAACAACTTTTCTTTCATCCTTGAATGAGATACATACAGTATATTTTGATCACGTGATACTTTGTCAACATCTAATACAAATACATTATCGAACTCTTTGCCTTTGGATTGATGAATTGTTGTGATATATAGGCCAGGTGTAATATTGGTAAATGAATTTGTATACTGGCGTTGTAACATAATGCCATCAATTGTTTCTGATGCGGGATTTGCAAGTTTTTTACACTGAACTATAAATTTTCTTTTTAAGAAAGTAATTGTTTCCCCAACCTTTTCTGCAAGTTCGATTATGTTAATAACTAATTCCATAGCTGTTTCATAATCACATTTTTCAGCACAAGCAGCAACAAGAGGTTTAATGTTTGAATAACCACTTTTTGTTTTTCTCTTAAATGATGCATATGAAAGTTTTGAGATTTCAGATAGATTTTCACCAAATAAAACCTTATTTGATGTGCAAAGCAGAACAATAGATAAAATATTAGCGATTTTTTCGCTTATCGGGACACATTGCATTCTGCGGCGCCCAACGGCAGCTGGTGCGGTGACCAACGGCAGTTGAGCGCCGCTAACGGCAGCCTAAATTAGGGTGTCGTTATAGGTTTAATCACCACGGTATA
>CALWKT010000136.1 GCA_944381335.1 uncultured Christensenellaceae bacterium | reverse complement strand
CACCACAGCGCAAACACGCCGGCGCGCTTGGCCCACAGCACCCGGGCCGGGGCTTTCTTTTTGGGTTTGCCCAGGCGCCGGTGCAGCAGTTCCTCGCCGATGCGGTAGGCCGCCTGCAGCAGCCCCCACAGCACAAAAGGCAGCGTGCTGCCGTGCCAGAAGCCGGACACCAAAAACACGCACAGCAGGCAAAGCCACACCGGCAGGCGGCTGCGACGGCCGCCCGTCAGGCGGGAGACGTCCGCCCAGGCCAGCGGCAGGAAGAGATAGTCTTGCAGCCAGGAGGAAAAACTGATGTGCCACCGGTTCCAAAAGCCGGAAAAGTTGGTGGCAAAAAAGGGGGTCTTGAAGTTCTCCGGCAGTTGGATGCCCATCAGCAGCGCGGCGGCGCGGGCAGATTCCGAGTAGCCGGCAAAGTCAAAGTAGAGGTACAGGGTGTAGGCCAGCACCGCCAGCAGCAGCATCCAGCCGCCGTAGCCGGTATAATTGGGCACCACCTGCCCCACCAGCACCGACAGCGTGCGCCCCACCGCCACCGTCTTGAACACGCCCAGCGCGTACAGCCGCAGCGCGTCGACGGTGCGGGCGGCGTCAAAGCGGTGCTCGGCGGCCAGCTGGGGCATCAGCTGCCCGGCGCGGCAGATCGGCCCCGAGGTGACGACGGGGAAAAAGACGATGTACAGCGCATGGATGACAAAATTCTTCTCGACCGGGCAGTCGCCTCGGGCGGCGTCGATCAGGTACGAGATGGAGGCGAAGGTGGTAAAGCTGATGCCCAGCGGCAGGGCGATGGCCGGCAGCCCCAGTCCCCATGCCAGGTTGAGCGCCTGCCCATACTTGAAAAAGGCCAGCGCCGCCAGCAGCACGGCGACGCCGCCGGTGCGCCAGGCGGCCTTATGCCCGCCGGCAATGCCGCGGGCGCAGCAGTAGCTGACCGCGGTGACGCCCGCCGTCGCCAAAAACAGGCGGGGTTCGGCCAGCAGATAAAAGGCCCAGCTGGCCGCCAGCAAAAAGCCGGGCTGGAGTTTGTGCGGCAGGTGCAGATAGAGCGCCGCCGCCACCGGCAGAAAGACAAAAAAACCGACGCTGGAAAGCCCCATGGGCGCACCTCCTCGCTGCAAAGGCTCGGGGCGGGCATCCCGCCCCGGCAAAATTGCCAACAGACACTTTATTATAGCACAAACATCCCGCAATGTCGAAACATTATACCGTGTTTTTCCTCTTCTGTAAAGAAAAACCGCCGCACGGCGCCGGAAGGAGGTTCCGGTCTCGCCGTGCGGCGGAGCGTTGCGCGCCCGCGGGCGGGGGGGATCAGCGGTCAAACAGGCGGTTCCAGGTGGTCTCGCCGATGACGCCGTCGGCGGCCAGGCCCTCGACGGTCTGGAAGGCGCGCACCGCCTCGCGGGTGCGGGGGCCGAAATAGCCGTCGGCTTTCAGGGCGGGCACCAGCGCCCGCAGTTTTTGCTGCGCGGCCTGCACCGCCGCGCCGCGGGCGCCGCTTTGCAGCCGCACGCCGGGATAGCTGCCGGCGGCGTAATGCTGCTGGCGGGCGGTCTCGTACAGGGCGTCCCAGGTCTCGGGGCCGACGGCGCCGTCGCTGTGCAGGCCGGCCAGCTGCTGGAAGGTCTTGACCGCGGTGGCGGTGGCGATGCCGTAACGGCCGTCCACCGTCTGCGGGCGGATGACGCTCCACCGGCGGCGGGCGGCGTTGAGCCAGCTTTGCACCAGCGCCACGTCCGGTCCGCGCGCGCCGCTCTCCAAAACCCTGCCCCAATAGGCAGGCGTCGCATTGCTGGGCATGGGGTCACACTCCTTTCGCAGGCAGGGACGGGCGCGGGCAGGATGCCCGGCGGCTGCCGTCCCTTGCGCCAGAATATGCGGCGGCGCGAAGGGGTGTGACAACGCCACGCCCCCGGCGCGCGGCCCGAATCGGGGGAACGCGCGCCGGGGGCGTTTGCGTTATACCGTGATCTCGACAAGGCTGCCCTCAAAGCCGGCCACGCAGCTTTCGTAATAGCCGTCGCCGGTCACCCGCGGGCCGCTGAGGACGGGATATCCCGCATCGGCCAGACGGGCGGTCAAGTCGTCGACCGCCTGCCGGCTGCCGGCCGAGAAGGCCAGGTGGATGTACCCGGTTTGCAGCGGCTGCTTTTCCGGGTCGGCCAGGCCGGGGCGTGTCATCAGCTCCAGCCGGGCGCCGTCCGCAAAGGTCAGGAAATACGAGCGGAAATCCGTCGTTTTGTTGTGATATTCCGCCCCTGCCCGCCCGCCGAACCAGCGGGTGAAAAAGTCCTTTGCCCCTTCCAGGTCGTTGACGTAGAGGGCGATGTGTTCGATCTTCATGGCGTGCTCCCGTGTTCTCCGGCCCGCTTACTGGTACAGCGGGAACCGCGCCACCAGCTTGGCCACGCGGTCGGCCACGTCGGCCTTTTTGGCCTCAAAGTCAAAGATGCAGTCGGCGATGCAGCCGGCGATGACTTCCATCTCGGCGGCGCCCATGCCGCGGGTGGTGACCGCCGGGGTGCCGATGCGCAGGCCGCTGGTGACAAAGGGGCTGCGCTTTTCGCCGGGGACGGTGTTCTTGTTGGCGGTGATGTGCACCTCGTCCAGGTTGTGCTCCAGCTCCTTGCCGGTGCAGTCCACGTCGGACAGGTCGATGAGCATGAGGTGGTTGTCGGTGCCGCCGGAGA
>CALWKT010000135.1 GCA_944381335.1 uncultured Christensenellaceae bacterium | reverse complement strand
TACGGATCAGACAGAAGAATTGTCCATGGCAATGGCAGTTTATATGCTTGGTTTTAACACCTATAGCGGTTTTGGAGATAAAATAATACAACGACTTGGTGGGAAGAATGAAGGGATGCTTAAGCGGGTTTATGAATATGCGAAAAGGTTAGGATGAGAAAACCATGGGGGAATGATTATGAATAAAGTGGTATGTGATTTAACAAATTGTTATGGGATTCAAAAACTTCATCATGAATTCGATTTTTCTAATACTAATGCTATTAGTATATATGCTCGAAATGGGCTAATGAAGACATCTTTCTCAAAGACCTTTAGAAAAATTCAAGAGGGGAAAGTGGCCGAAATAAAAGATGAAATTTTTGGCATGCCCGGAGTGGCTGATGTTAAGGTTGATGGTAATTCTATTTTGCCTGAAAATGTGTTTGTTATAAAGTCTTTTGAAAGCGCATACGAATCGAATAGTGTGACATCGCTTTTGGTCAATGATGATATTAAGGCAAGAATATCGACAGTCTTAAAATTGAAGGAAAAATTCTTGAAACTGTTAGAAAAATATTCGGGATTAAAAATTACCAAAACGTCATTGGGGAAAAAAGTCTATGAATTAGAGCCTCAGATTGTAAAAGATTTTCAATTTGAAGAAGATAGTTTTTTGCTAAATATAAAATTACTGGATCAAATGCGGGCAAAAGTGGTCTTTTCAGGAATAAAATATAGCAATATATTCGACTCAACAGTATTAAAGAAAATTACATCTGCAGAATTCCAGGAAAAAATAGAGGATTTTTGTTTAGCAAGCGACAAGATTTATGAAAAATTTGGTTTTTTGGAAAAAGGAAACTTTACTTTGCCAAAGTTGAAAAATCTTTCAAAAACGTTAGAGAGTGATAGTTTCTTTGTAAAGGATAATCAATTATATCTTGAGGGCAAATATGAGATTAAAGAGCCATCGGAATTAAAGGAAAAAATATCCGAAATAGAAGAAAAGATAAAAGCAGTACCTGTATTTCAAGAAATTGAAAAAATGCTTAGTGATTCAAAAGGAATAGTATTGAAAGAATTGCTAGAAAATAATCCAGATGTTATTCCATATTTGAAAATTGAAAAACTCGATGATTTGAGAAAAGAATTATGGCTGACATATTTAGAGTGCGAAAAAGATAAATTTGAAGAACTCGTAGATGAATATAAAAAACTAGAGGATGAAATAGGGGATATAGATTTAGATGCCACTCCTTGGAAAAAGGCTCTAGATATTTTTGAAGAACGCTTTACAGTACCGTACAAAATGGAAATTTCTAATATGAAGGGCGCAATAATAGGAGAAAGTATTCCCAGAGTGGAATTTTCATTTAAACGTGATGGACAAATTATTAAATTGGCAAGAACGGATCTTGAAAATCTTGATGTCTTAAGTCAAGGGGAAAAAAGAGCATTATATCTTTTAAATATTATATTTGATATTGAAAAAGTAAAAAATAGCGGGAAGGATGTACTGTTTGTTGTTGATGATATTGCAGATTCATTTGATTATAAAAATAAGTACGCTATAGTTGAGTATTTGTATGAAATGTCAACGAATCCTAATTTCCGTTTGCTCATTTTATCACATAATTTTGATTTTTATCGTACGGTGTCTATGCGTTTGGCTTTAGGACGAGAAGATCGGTTGACCGCAGAAATAGTAGGAAATACTATTGTTTTGAAACAAGAAAAATATCAGAATCAACCATTTGTGGCATGGAAGGACAATTTAAATTTGGTTAATGTTGTGGCTATGATTCCATTTGTCCGTAATATGATAGAATTCGGAGTCGACAAAAATGTTGGAGGGATAACAGGGATAAGCAGTGACTATGTTTTGCTTACACATTTGTTGCATGAAAAAGACAAAACCAAATTAATTAGATTCAGTGATTTGAAAAAAATATATAAAAAGTATTTAGGTATAAAAAACTTTAAATCTGACGTTGTAGAGAGTAATCTTGTTATAGATGAGATATTTAATATTGCAAATAGAGTTACAAATATGGATGTTCAGCTAGAGCATAAAATTATTTTAGCTATTGCTATTCGCCATTTGGCTGAAAGATACATGCTAACAGAAATAAAAAAATATACAGGTCAATTAACTTGGCGTGTAAAGAAGAATATAAGAACGGGACATGTAACTGATTTTTTACTATATTTAGATTCGGGAGTTAATCAAACGAGAGAATTATTTAATGTATATAAACAGTTTGGCCATCAATATGAAATCAAAGTGCTGGAAGAAGTTAATATTATGACGCCGGAAAATATTCATTTAAATTCATTTATGTATGAACCGATACTAGATATGGATATTAGCGAGTTGTTAAATCTATATCAAAAGGTGCAGGGTATGTAGGAAAAACGATAGAGGATAATATAAAGAGAGGTGTCCTCAATCGTATTCAGTCTTCTACAGTTTGTAACGTATTTGCAACAAATTCCAGCAGAATCCCCGTGTTTCCGCCATTTTCGGTTACCCAAACGTTAAGCAAGCGTTAATCGGGATTACCCAAGAGATAATCAGAGAGCATACGTTGCATTACAAAAGATATTTATCCCGGAAGTTTCGGCTTCCGGGATTTTTAGATCAACTTATATCATATCAATTCAAATGAATCATATCAAACATCCG
>CALWKT010000134.1 GCA_944381335.1 uncultured Christensenellaceae bacterium | reverse complement strand
TGATATTGTGGAAGATATTGATCATGATATGCTTGAGCTTCTCGTCTACTTCCTGGAAAGACCAGAACGTTCTCATGCTGGACTGAGCCATTTCGAGAGCTGAACAAGCTACGCCGCCTGCGTTTGCGGCTTTTGCCGGTGCAAACAGCACGCCTTTGCTCTGGAAATACTCTGCCGCTTCGATCGTGCAAGGCATGTTTGCGCCTTCGCCGACCGCCTTTACGCCGTTCTTGACAAGCGTCTTTGCAGACTTGAGATCAAGTTCGTTCTGCGTAGCGCAAGGAAGCGCGATGTCGCAAGGAATATTCCAGATGCCCTTGCAACCCTCGACGTAAGTTGCGGTGGGATGATATTTGACGTACTCGCTGATCCTGCCGCGGTTTCTCTCCTTGATGAGTTTTACCGTATCGAGCACAAGACCGTTTTCGTCGTAAATGTAACCGTTTGAATCGCTCATTGCAAGCACTCTGCCGCCGAGCTGATTGACCTTTTCGTGAGCATAGATCGCAACGTTACCGCTACCGCTGATGACGACTCTCTTGTTGTCGAACTCAAGGTTCTGCTCCTTGAGCATCTCCTGCATAAGGTAGATAAGACCGTAACCGGTTGCTTCGGTTCTGACGAGAGAACCGCCGTAGGTCAGACCTCTGCCGGTGAGAACGCCGACGTGTTCGTTGACCAGCTTCTTGTAGTAACCGAACATATATCCGATTTCTCTGCCGCCTACGCCGATGTCTCCTGCGGGGACGTCGGTGTCAGCGCCGATATGACGGTAAAGTTCGCTCATAAAGGACTGGCAGAATCTCATGATCTCCATGTCGCTCTTGCCCTTGGGATCAAAGTCGCTGCCGCCCTTACCGCCGCCGATGGGGAGACTGGTAAGCGAGTTCTTGAAGATCTGCTCGAAGCCGAGGAACTTGACTATCGAAAGGTTGACTGAAGGATGGAATCTCAGACCGCCCTTGTAAGGTCCGATCGCGCTGTTGAACTGGACTCTGTAACCTTTGTTTACGTGGATCTTGCCGTTGTCGTCAGCCCAAGGAACACGGAACATGATGACTCTTTCCGGCTCGACAAGCAGTTCAAGAAGACCTTTTTCTTCATATTCGGGATGCTTATCGAAAACTACGGACAGAGAATTGAGTATTTCGGTTGCCGCCTGATGGAACTCCTTTTCGCCCGGATTGCGTGCGATGAGGTCGTTCAGCACTCTTTGTACGTAAGCGTTCATATTTTATACCTCGTGTATATAAATAAATTTATTGTGCATATTTTACCACAACGTTATTTTCTTAGCAAATATTCTGATATACTTTTTTAAAAATTTCTTAATTTTTTTCGTCAGATCGCGTAAAGTTAAATATACAGCGAAAACAGACCTCTCTTTACTGCCTCAAGCGCTCTCTCGGGCTGAAAAATTAATACACGCTTTTTGCTTTTTTGTTTACCCTGTTTTGTTAGATTTTATGCAATAGCTCTTTAAAACTGACTGATATTGTCATATTTTTTATTGACTATTTTGCATAATTATTATAAAATATTCATAAGGAGCGTATATTATGGTCGAAAATCTGTTTACAATGCTGATAGAACTGCTGAACAACGACGTTCTGACTGCCGAGGAACTGGCGGCAAAGCTCGAAATAAGCCCGCGCACCGTCTACCGTTATGTCGACGCGCTGAGCGGAGCGCATATTCCCGTGTATTGTCAGAAAGGACGCGGCGGCGGGATAATGATCGGCGACGACTTCAAACTGAGCGCCAACTATTTCACAAAAGACGAACTTCAGCTCATTGTCGCCGCTCTCGACGCGATCCAGCCCAGAAGCGACAAGGTTAACGCCGTGATCAAAAAGCTTTCTGCGATAAAAAACGTCAGAAGCGCCCAGCAAGGCGGCTTCGTCAACGAGGATTTCGTTGTGGACAACGCGAATACTCTGCTCTCCAATCCCAAGCTTGCCGCAAAATTCGACGCGCTTGCAAACGCAAAAAAAGAAAGACGTACCGTGCGTATCTGTTACCATAACCGCATAGGAGAGATCAGCGAGAGAGACGTTCAGCCTTACGCTTTCGTCCTCTCCAACAACAACTGGTACGTATACGCCTTCTGCCTGAGAGACAACGCTCTGAGACTTTTCAAGATCTCGCGCATAACTCATATAATCATGCTGGACACAAGATATCAGATCCCGCCTTACGAAAAGGAGTGGAATCTTTACGACCCGACTCAGAAAGAAAAGGTCAGGATAACGCTGAAAGTGGATGAAGCGGCGCGTTACGACGTGGAAGAATGGCTGGGCATTGAAAACGTCAACCGCTCGCAGGACGGCAAATATTATATCGCGCAGGGCGAGGTCTACGACAACGAAGCGACGCTGAGAAAACTCGTAGGTTTCGGCGCTGACGCTGAAGTTCTTCTCCCCGTATCGGTGAGGAACAAAGTTGCCGAAGCTTTTTCAAAAGCCTGCGCGCTTTACAAATCCTGACTTTTACGCCTTAGGACAGAACTCAGGCTCGCTCCGACTTCCTGATATGTATATATGTCCGTCTGAAAGTTCGATAATTTCAAATACTCAAAAAAATCCCCGGAGCGGTGGCGTTCCGGGGAATTGTTTATCTTTTCCGTTTGTTCTGAAAGCGTCAGTCAAGGCGCTTTTCTGCGATCTCTTTCTGCAGACGCGCGATGAAATCGTCAAGGCTCATCTCTCCTATCACGCCCTCGCCGCGACGGCGCACGGAAACCACTCCGCTTTCCGCTTCCTTGTCGCCGATAACTATCATATACGGTACCTTCTCCAGCTGAGCGCTTCTTATCTTGTAGCCGACGGTCTCGCTCCTGTCGTCCAGCTCCGTCCTGTTGCCGTAAGCATACAGTTTGTCCGCTATCGCCTTTGCGCTTTCCACGTTCCTGTCCGTAAGGCTGATCACTTTTACCTGAGTCGGAGCGATCCACAGCGGGAACGCGCCGGCGAATTTCTCGATCAGGAGCGCTATCGTACGCTCGTAGCAACCTATCGACGTGCGGTGGATGATATACGGTCTTCTCTTTTCTCCGTTCTCGTCGACGTAGCTCATATCGAA
>CALWKT010000133.1 GCA_944381335.1 uncultured Christensenellaceae bacterium | reverse complement strand
TCCGCCGCCCTCTGCGCACCGGAGACTGTGTTTTTCTGGACTGCCGCCAGCCCTATCTGCACCGCACGGGACAGGATTTATGGCATTTGCGGTGGGCACACTTTTACGGCCCCAATATGGGGGCCATCTACCGCAAATACCAGGAGCGGGGCGGCCAGCCTTCGTTCCACACCGCTCAGGCAGAACGGTACCGCAGCCTTTTACAGCAATTGTACAAAGCAGCGTCCTCTGACGATTATGTACGGGATATGGTGATTTATGGCAAACTGGTAGACTTGCTGACCCTGTTAATGGCGGAAAGCTGGCGCCCCGGTCCGGTCCGTGCAGCCCGGGCCAAACGGCAGAACTTACAACAAATCAAGGATTATCTTGACGTCCATTACACCGAAAAAATCACCCTGGACGATTTGGCTGAGCGGTTTTATATCAACAAATTCTATCTGACCCGCGTCTTCAAAGAACAGTTCGGTCAGTCGGTGACCCATTACCTGATGCAGCTGCGGGTCACACAGGCCAAACGGCTGCTGCGCTTCAGTGACCACAGCATCGAAACCGTGGCCCAGGAATGCGGACTCAGCGATGCCAATTATTTTTCCCGTCTCTTCAAGAAAGTGGAGGGCATTTCCCCCGGCGAGTACCGCCGCCAATGGTAACCAGGAGGTCTGCCATGAAAAAATCTACCCTGAAACTGCAATACAACGCGCCTGTCACGCTGAGCATCTTTTTCCTCTCTCTGTTTGCGTTGCTGCTGGGGCAAGCCACAAGCGGCTGGACGACCACCCAACTGTTCAGCGTATACCGTGCCTCCCCGCTGGACCCGTTGTTCTACGTCCGGTTGTTCGGCCATGTACTGGGCCATGCCGGGTGGGAACATTTCCTTAACAACATGCTGTTGTTGCTTGTGGTGGGCCCGCCGTTGGAAGAGAAGTACGGCAGCCGTACCCTGCTGACCGGTATCGCCATCACGGCACTGGTCACAGGAATCCTGCAATGCGTGCTGTTCCCCGGTTCCGCCCTGTTGGGTGCTTCCGGTATTGTCTTTATGCTCATCATGCTGTCCAGCCTGGCTGGTATGCGCAACGGCGCCATACCATTGACGCTGGTGCTGGTGGCCGCGCTGTATCTTGGCCAACAAATCTATGACATTGTCTTTGTGCAGGACAACGTGGCCAACTTTATGCACATTGCCGGCGGCGTATGCGGCACAGTCTTTGGATTTGCGGTACGCAAACGCTGAGGCTGCCACAATAAATTTTACAGGAACTTGCTTGTATGACCCGCACTTTTTGCTGTATCATAAAACAGTATTCCCACAGAAAGGACCCCTGTTATGCCCCTGAATCTGGAACAAATCAAAAAAAGTGAAGAAATCAACAGCTATATCCGCAAAGCAGACGAAAGCCTGTCTGCCCTGGGCTATACCGAACACAGTTTTGCCCATGTGGGGCGGGTGTCGGCACTGGCCAGTGAGATTCTGCAAACCTTAGGCTACGATGCCCGCACTGCGGAACTGGCCGCTATTGCTGGTTGGCTGCATGACATCGGCAACGTTGTGAACCGTCATGACCACGCCCAAAGCGGCGCCATTATGGCTTTCCGTATCCTGGACAAGATGGGTGCCGCCCCTGACGAGGTAGCCACTGTTATCACCGCCATCGGTAACCACGATGAGGCCACCGCCTACCCGGTCAACCCGGTAGCGGCCGCGCTGATCCTGGCCGATAAAACCGATGTGCGCACCAACAGGGTGCGCAATCAGGACCCCGCCACTTTTGACATCCACGACAGAGTCAATTTTGCTGTAAAAGAGAGTCAGGTTATTTTGAAAGACGGCGTAATTTTGTTGCGGCTGGGCATAGACACTACCAATTGTGCCGTAATGGACTACTTTGAGATATTTCTTGACCGCATGCGTCTTTGCCGCGAAGCTGCCAAAGTACTGGGCCAGACTTTCGCTCTGGAAATCAACGGCCAAAAAATGATCTGACATTCACCCGAGAACGACGGCTCCGAAACAAATCGGAGCCGTCGTTTTTGTATACCGGCAATCATCCGTCAGGCGGGTGATTGCCGGTATACAAAAAGGACCGTGAAACTTACGTTTCACGGTCCTTTTGACGGACTGATCTGACGGCCCTTGTTTGGTCCGAGTGGCGAGAGTCGAACTCACGGCCTCTTGAACCCCATTCAAGCGCGCTACCAAACTGCGCTACACCCGGTCGCTCCGGGCCGTCAATCAGCGTATACTATTATACCGGCCCGTATAGCGTTTGTCAAGAGGGAAGCCCCTGCTTTTGCATGTTTTTTTACAAAATCCCCTCGGCAGCGCGGCTGCAGTGGGGGCATGCGCGTGGGTTCGTCAAAAAAGCTACATTTACAGCACGGGGCACAAGGGGGGCTCTTACCGCGAAGCCCCCTTGCGGCCATCCAAACGCAACAAAAAATAAATTAAGACGCATAAGTTGTACCTTCATCACGCCGCAGGCACGGGAAAACCTGCCGAGGAGAGGCTCAAACCGGTTCACTTGGCAGGAAATTCCGTCGGAAATCCCTATATACCGGTTGCGAACGGAAGCGACGTGCGCTATAATGGTAGATAATTGGGTTTCGTGCAGCTGTCCGCGCGCCAAAACACGACATAAATGAAATTATGAATAGTAAAAGCGAAAGGGGCTTCCATGGTCGGCATCGTCATTTCAAACTTATAATCAATGTACCTATATAGCACATGCTAACCTGGTGGCCCCTTTTTACCAGCCGAGTACTCAATTCCTCCACAACGATCTCTATGCCACCTTCTCTAGATGGGATTCTTTTGTGCCCTCCTGTTGTCAAGTAAGGAACAAAAAATTTTCGATATTTTTTTCAGATGAAGAGCGGCATCACCCTCAAAAATGGGCAAAAAATAGGGCCTTTGATCGCTCAAAGGTCCTGTTGACACAGTCATCTCTTATTCTTCCGTGTAAATGACTGCCTGGGTCAAATCAAATTCAACCAGGTGATAGTCCTTATGGAGTTCCCCATAA
>CALWKT010000132.1 GCA_944381335.1 uncultured Christensenellaceae bacterium | reverse complement strand
AAAAAAATCCAATTTTCAAAAAAGGTGTGAGACATACTGTCAAAACCGCAAGTAAGCCAAAGGTGCCGGCACAACTCCGAATGAACATAGCACTGGCCAAGACTGTTTCCGATGCATCTGATAAAATACTTCCTACCACAGGAACCATACCGGACATTGCCAGTTTGGCTGCTTTAATTGCTGCAGCATCTCCAGCCCCACCGATAATACCCGTTAGGGCCAGATATCCAGTAAAAACATATAAACTCCCTTTCAGTCCCACCGTGATGATCCACTGAATAAAATTGCACATCCTACCCATGGTATCCAGGGACAAAACAGCGTTTACCAAGGATATGGCAATATAGACATACACCAGTGGAATCAACAGTTTCAGGATGCAATTCATAAGTACATTGGAAAATACAACGGTACCTCCATA
Organism: uncultured Christensenellaceae bacterium; assembly: GCA_944381335.1. The sequence goes on along the minus strand of CALWKT010000132.1, from coordinate 2,244 downwards.
AATTGCTGCAGACGTGGTAATATTTCCCGATGCAGCGCTGGCTGCCGCCATAACTGGTAGCAATAATGTATTTAAACTGAGCATTTCCTCTAATGTTTGTGCACATTGGTCAATCATGTTGGCAAAACCGGTACTGCACAAACTGGTAATCGCCAATAAACCTACTAGGGTAGAAACAGGAAAAGCCTTATTTTGATCAATTGTCTTAGTCATGGTCGTCAAAATGGCCACCATTACTATCAATACTCCTGTTGTAAGACCTTGTCGCAAAACAGATTGGCTCTTCCACAATGAGCCCAAAAATATGTCTTGGATGCTCGAAGAGAAGTCTGCAGGCTCTGTCGGTGAAGCATCTCCTAATAATTCTCTAGTCTCCGGGGAAATTCCCTCTTCCAAAGTTTCCAATCCAAACGCTTCTTCCTGCTCCTTCTGGACATCCACAGCTTGTACAGCTTTGGACAGTAGCAAGCAAATTAAAATTCCTAAAATTATTTTACGCAAGTGGTTCAGCCCCCCTGTAAAATGGAATCAAACAGGGAAAACACAGCTTTAATCAGCGGTAACGAAACATACAGCGCCACAATCGTCCCACACAATTCAATTGTCTTTGCCAGTGCCTGCTCCCCGGCGTCCGCGCAGACGCCTGTAACGATTTGGCAGACAATTCCTACTGCAATCGTTTTAAACAACGGAGCCAGGACCTCCGTATTCAGCTGACAAAGATTCTGTAATTGGTGAATATATTCCACTACAGGCTGTAAATAAGTAAGTGCACCAATCAGAACCAAGACCATACAGGCGATACTCAGCAGCAGCGCAAAATCTGCATTCTGCTTGCGAATCAACAGTATCCATATGGCTGCTATCATCCCGACAGCTGCAATTCTAAAAAAATAACTCATATTAAAATTCAAACAGTGTCTTTACCAATTCAAACAGTTCTGCAATTTTCTGTACCACCAACATTAAAACAACCACCAGTCCCACTAATGTCGTCATAGTAGCTTGTTCATCCCGGCCTGAGCGAACCAGTACCTGGTTTAGAATTGATATAATAATCCCCAGACCAGCAATCTTGAAAATTAAATCTACATCCATAGGCAACTCCCTATATTACAATAATAAGAAAGCATAAACCAGCACATGCGCACACCGCGCCATAACTCCGGCACCGTCCTTCCCGTTCTGACTCCAATGTAATGTAAATTCTCTCCAGACGTTCTTGCGCATGGGTAATAGCAGTCAGTTGACTATCCAGATCATATCTACCTAAACTTTTTGCCAACTCTAAAAAGACTCCCTGTGCCGATCTGGGGAGCAACAGTTTCGGCACTGCGCCAATGGAGGATTGGATGGCATAATAAAAAGTCTGTGGATCTCCCTTTTGAAAGGCATTGGCAATCTGCCCACAAAGTTCTCCAATTGGCCCCGAAATGGTTTTTGCCCCCTGTGCAAAAATATCCGGTAGGGGCGTCATGTGGCACTGTATTTCACTCTGCATTAGTTGAAGTAAGCTTTGTAAGGCCCTTGTCTGATCCAGAGTCGCGCGTACACCTCCAACCATTGCCATTCCAGTAGAAAACGTACTTATTAAAATAAGTACAATACCCAAAAGTTTAATCAAAAGGTTCCATCCTCTCTATTGTGTAATGTTTTGTCCCATCCAGCACCAAAATCGTTTGGAAAATTCCCGCCGCTAACAGTGCGCGGTACAAAGGCCTGGACTTTAAATCTTCCAGGTTAAAGGCATGGGCAGTAGCAAGAAAATGAACACCACAATAGCTGGCTTGCAAAATAGCCTGGATATCGTTTGGTGTCGTGATCTCATCAATGGCAATCCACTGTGGATTCATAGTCCGAAGTACCATCGCAATTCCAATACTTTTCGGACTTCCTGTCAAAATATCAGTGTACATTCCTAAATCGAATTGCATGATTCCATTCACAGAGGCAGCCAATTCACCCCGTTCATCCACAACACTGATCCTCTGTTTTTGCCGGTTACTGGTCTGTAAAATCAAGTCACGAAGCAAAGTGGTTTTTCCAGCCCCGGGAGGCCCGACAATGAAAATGGAAGAAGATAATCGTCCCAGCTTTTCTAAAATAGGGAGGGCAATTCCCACTCTTTCCCTTGCAACTCGTAAATTGAGGGAAGAAAAATGTTTAAGTGCTGTAACAGAACCATCTTTTAGAACAGCTGTTCCACAAATGCCGATTCTGTGGCCTCCGGGCAGAGTCAAAAAT
>CALWKT010000131.1 GCA_944381335.1 uncultured Christensenellaceae bacterium | reverse complement strand
ATCTGTGTTCCAAGGGGGCTTGGGGGACTTCCCTCAACAAGCGCGTGGGGCTATCTGGATAGCCACAGGCATCGCTTGCCGCTTTCTTCGAGAAATGAAAATAGCCAGCGGGGAAAAGTAGCATTTTCGCTCGCTGGCCTACTCTTTTTCAAATTTCCTAGAAAGCTCCGTCAGTTCCTCTGACAATCCCTGTGTCTGGTGCAAAAGCGTTTCTCGCATCTCTGGCGGACAATTCATGTAGAGAATTTTCATCTTGTTTGCGCCTTCATCGCCTGGGGAAATTTCAGGGGCAAGCAAAGAATCCAAAGAAAGCGGAACAACCTTTGCCAGAGCTTTCAAAATCAGATAAGAAGGGTTCATTTTCCCTCTCTCAATATTTGCGATCTGCTTTGTGGAAACATGGCTAATGTCCGAGAGTTCTTGCTGCGTCAAGCCTTTTTCTTTCCGGGCAGCTTTCAGCTTCAGCCCCAGTTCTTTCAATTCGTCAACCGGCATAATCATTCACCTCAATAATATTGTATCCTGCCGATTTACGACAAGGAATAGCCTTATTGTGCCTATAAAAAGGAATGATTATGCTGATTTTGTGTGTGCTTATTTGAGGCGTTTCTACTTCCGTTGTTTGTGCTTATACTCTTGCTAGCGTACTTTGTTGAACAATTTTCGTTTCAATAAACTTTTAGAAAATGAAGAAATGCCGGACGCAGAGCCAGCAGGCCACCGCAGTCCGGCGCTTTCTCATGTGGTTTTCTAGCACTTTGAAAACTTTTTCGATGGAGCTAGGGTAATCTTTTCGCCTGTTCGCTGACATGACGAGAAACCTTAAAATGGCGGTTTTTTCTGGCCCAAATGCGTAATGCTGACTTATTCCATCGGTAGCAAAATCTTAACAGTTAATCCATGAGGGATAGTTTCAGCAAATCGGATTACTCCCTGATGTGTTTTCACTATCTGTCGCACAATTTTAAGGCCCAATCCGTGCTCTGCTTCTTCGGTTTGTTTTTGTGTACTGGAAATATCTTCGTCACTATTTAATGCATTTAGCTGCGATTCACTTACACCATGCCCATTATCCGTAACAGTAAATGTACAGATTGTAGCATTACTTCCAATGGAAATCTGTATTCGACATCCATTTGGATTATGAACAACACAATTTCGTATTAGATTATTTAACATTCGGCTAAGCAATATTTGATCTCCAACAATTGAGATGTTCTTACCGGGACTATCTTCTGAAAATTCCAATTCGTACAGTTCAGATAATCCATCATTCTATCGTTCATAAGGCGCCCCCTTTGTTATTCTGTTCTTATTATACCGCAAGACGATTAGATTGCCTATTCTGCCCATGAAATCTCAAAGTAAATTCAAAGTTGGCTCAAAGTTATCTCAAAGTTGGTGTGTTATGCTGATTACGATAACAAAAAGGAGGCGTAAGCTATTATGAGTAATTACATTATTGAAACGCGTGATCTGACGAAAAGATACGGCAATCAGGCCAGCGTTTCTCATCTGAATATTCATGTGAAAAAGGGCCGTATCTATGGACTGCTGGGGCGCAATGGGGCCGGTAAGACCACGACTATGCGGATGCTGCTGGGATTGACAGCCCCCACTTCTGGCGAGGTAACAATATTCGGAAAAACTTTTCAGGGCAACGAAAAGAAAATCCTGCCTCGCATTGGTTGCCTGATTGAGTCACCGGGCTTTTACCCCAATTTAACAGGGACGGAAAACCTGAAAATTTTTGCCGAGCTGCGGGGCTTAAAAAATCCCAATTACATCAAAGGTGCTTTGGAACTTGTCAACCTGCCTTATCGGGATAAGAAGTTGTTTTCTCAATATTCTCTCGGTATGAAACAGCGGTTGGCGATTGCTCTGGCCGTTATGCATGATCCTGAGCTGTTGATATTGGACGAACCGATCAACGGACTTGACCCCATTGGTATTGCAGAAGTACGCGATTTTATCCGTGAATTGTGCGACGCCAGAGGAAAAACCATTTTAATTTCCAGCCACATTCTTTCTGAAATCTCGCTGTTGGCGGATGATGTGGGAATTATCGACCACGGGAATTTGCTTGAAGAAGAAAGCCTGAAAGAATTGGAGGCTAAAAACGCCAAATATATCCATTTCTGTGTGTCAGACGCACAAAAGGCAGCACAGATTATTGCTGCAACATTCCGCAGCAAGGATATTCAGCTTGCGGATGCCAATAATCTATATCTCTACGACACGGCCCTGCCGGTGACAAAGATAAACCGTTCTTTTATGGAGGCTGGCATTGATGTTCAGGAAGCCCATCTCTGCGAGGATACGTTGGAGGATTATTATACGCAAATTGATAATAGATGGGTACAGGAGATTGCACCACATGGGGCAATGAATTATAAATACCCGTTGGCGGCTTACGACGAGAATGGAAATGAAAAGGACGTAGTATTTGAAACGAGCCGTGTTTTGACCGATCAAGCGTTTCTTTGCCTGAAAGTCAACTTTATCCGAGGTGTTGTAACATGGGCGGAAGTAGAATATGAGGAATTACCCGCAGAGGTTCAGCAGTATTACAACGAATAGTGCAGCAGCCCATAGGAGGTGAGCAGATGCGAAAATTGATATTTTTGCTTCTTTGTTCAGTATGTTTTGTGTCGATGGCGGGATGTTCTGATACATACAGGGATTTGGCTGATAACACAGACACAGTTGTTGAGGACTTGGTAGATGCAAAAGACAATTTCATTGAAAGTCTTGCAGAAACAACGGATAATATTTTTAACTCGCTTGCAGATTTCTTTAACAAAACGGATTAGCAGCGAAACTTCTTTCAAAATGAAGCACAGTTAATATCCAAATGACAGAGATGCTTAATATGAGTAGAAGCAGCACATACATTGGTGTCTGAGGAGATAATTATACCGGCAGCATTTCCATCGACATTGAATAAGCCTGCTGGAATTGAAAGTGAGGTGAGTGCGGTATGAAAAAGCTGAAAAAACTGATAAATCGCTTCTTTCTCTTGGTAGTGGTTGTGATTGTCATTGCTGGCTGTGTATTAGCCGGAAGCGGCTACAAAATGTATCGTGACGCACTCAATCACCAGAGCCTTGAAAGTAAGGTTGCCGAAATTCAGTCTAATCCCAGCTATACTACATTGTCAGAAATGCCAGAGTTATATTTGGATGCTGTGGTTGCGGTGGAGGATCATCGCTTTGAACAACATTTTGGGATTGACTTGATCGCAATAGGACGGGCTGCATGGAATAACCTGACTTCATGGAGTTTACAAGAAGGTGGCAGCACAATTACCCAGCAGCTTGCCAAAAATATGTATTTCACGCAGGAAAAGAGCTTCATCCGAAAGATTGCAGAGATGTTCATGGCGTTTCGGCTGGAAAGCAGCTATGCAAAAGATGAAATTTTAGAGCTGTATGTTAATTCCATATATTTCGGCGATGGCTATTACTGCGTTCGGGATGCCAGTCAAGGGTACTTTGGGAAAGACCCTATTGACATGACAGGCTATGAAAGTACGCTGCTGGCGGGTATCCCTAATGCTCCATCTATTTACTCATTGACAGCAAATCCTGACTTGGCAGAACAACGCCAACAATATGTTATTCAGCAGATGGTGCGATACGGATACATAAGCGAGGATGAGGGGAAAGAATTATCGCAATAAGGGGATGATAAAAGGGAGGAATAACGGAATGAAAAAACTGCTCATTGCAGACGATAACTTAGATTATTTAGGGCTTTTGGTTTCTGTGTTTGAAAAACACTTTGAAGTTTATGAAGCATCAGGCGTAAAAGAAGCCTTGAGTTTGCTGGAAGATAAAGAAGTTGACGCAATCTGTTCTGATTTTAACCTGAGGGATGGCACAGGTTTAGACTTACTTAAAGAAATTCGTCAAAAGAATTTGACTTATCCTTTCCTGCTTATGTCTGGTGATGACGATAGGATGCTTGAAAAAGAGGCTAAATATTACGGCGGATCATTCTGTTGTAAAACCGATTATGACTTTACCGCGAAGGTAAAAGCATTAGTAAAGTCTGAAACATAATATCTTCATCATCTGCCGAACGACGGCAAAAGAAAAAAAGCCGTCGTTCAGCAGCCCTTTTCCCATGCCATATTAAATCGCGGCGGCTTTGAATATCAAGGCCGCCGCTTCTTTTTTCCCAAAATCCAACGACGACCCTACACCATGCGTTTCAGCACGGCGGCAACAGGAGGAAGCCGCCATGCACAACATAATACTTCGACACAATCCGACAGATAGTATTCCGTCAAAAAAAGCCTAATTCCGCCCCTGGAGCTTTGCACGGCTCCACCGGCACTATCAGGGCAGGAGAACCAGAAAGATTATAACCTATTTTGTCGCGCCAGTTTCCCATTGCGGGAGGCTGGCGTTTTTGCTTGTCGTTTTTTGGGGAATTGTCCCGAAACGCGTCACTGCCGTTCGCCACCCACTCCATTTCGGTCACTCATTCACCCACAACCGAAATGGGGGTACATAATGCAATATATCAACCTGCGGGAATTATATCCCGATGTCTATAAAACCGATACCCTTGTAGAAGTCACCGAAGAAGTGATGGCCGTTATCCAGGCATCTAACCGGGCGGAAGCTGCATATACGCGCCGGATGTATCGCCACAAAGCGCAATACTCCCTGGATTGCAACAACGGCATTGAGAAAGTAGTGATGGTTCAGCCGCCAACGCCAGAGGAAATCCTGGAGGATAAGCAGCTGCGAGAACAGCTCTATGCTGCGGTGATGGCTCTGCCGGATAAGCAGGCCAAACGGATTTACGCTCACTTTTATCTGGGCATGACTCCAAAGGAGATCGCCCAGGCGGAAGGCGTAGCCCCTGGACGGGTGCGGGACAGTATCCGCAAAGGGTTAAAGAAATTGGCGAAACAATCGTGGTAAACGGGATGGTTCCCTTTTCTTAGCACACAATTCCGATGAAAATGGCCAGCGGGTGAAAAGTAGCATTTCCACTCGCTGGCCTACTTTTAATTGTTTGAGGACCCTTGTTAGGATAAGCATTTTAAGTCTATATATGCCTTGAATACGAACATGAGCGAATTGACTTACACCCGCTGCGGAGATTACTACATCCCCGACCTGAAACTTTCTGAACAGCCAGAGACCCCCA
>CALWKT010000130.1 GCA_944381335.1 uncultured Christensenellaceae bacterium | reverse complement strand
TAGCTAAGAAAGACAGAATTCAGAATCACGGAGTGCGCACTTCTATACACCCCTGCGGGGTGTGATGCGCGTCCTGCGGAGCATGGCGGCAAGCAGATTGCCTTTGCGTCGCGTTGCTCCGAACAAGGGGGTTCCCCTTGCGCTGCCCAGGGCAGCTATCCCATATTATAAACGATGACCGCTGCCCGGGCTCTGGGCGGCGGTCATTTTACATTGGAGGAAACAATGAACACAAAAGAACAATTACTCGAAAAACGGCAGCAGTACGAAGCCCAGCAACAGCAGTTGACCCACCAGCTCCAGCGGCTAGAGCAGCGAGAAGCATTTCTCCGCCAGGGTGCTACAAAAGCACGTACCCATCAGCTCTGCAACATCGGCGGCGCAGTGCTGCACTTCTGGCCGGAGGCACAGCAGTTCACCAAGGTGGAATTTTATCAACTGCTGGAACATCTGGCAGCGCTGCCCGAGGTTGGCCAGGCGATTCAAGAAGCGTCGCGGCAACATCACACGCAAGAGGGAGGTGGATAACATCTCCCTCTTTCATTTTCATGTGGCCCAGATCTCCCGCGCCGCCGGACAGTCCGCCATTGCCAGCGCCGCCTACCGAGCAGGGGAGAAGCTGCACAGCGATTACTACGGCGAGGACAACGACTACACCGGGAAACGGGGCGTCCGCTACAGTGAAATTATGCTTCCACCCCACGCACCGGTACGGCTTCAAGATCGGGAAACGCTCTGGAACGAGGTGGAGCAGGTGGAGCGGCAGAAGAATGCGCAGCTGGCCTATTCCTTTGACATTGCGCTTCAAAACGAGCTGAGCTTTGAGGAAAATCTCAAACTGATGCGGAAGTTTTTGCTGGAAAATTTCGTGGCGACCGGAATGATCGTGGATGTTTCCATCCATGACCCAGAACGAAATGGAGTGCAGAACCCGCACTTTCACGTGATGGCGCCCATCCGACCACTGAACCAGGATGGTACCTGGGGAAGGAAACAAAGGCGTGTATACCATCTAGACGAAGCAGGGGAGCGCATCCGCGACAGCAAGGGAAAGTACGTCTTTGATGCCGTTCCAACCACCGACTGGGGACGACCTGAGACGCTGGATCGTTGGCGAGAGGCCTGGGCGAATTTGGTCAATGAAGCACTGGCAGGGAAGGGGCTGGACTGCCGCATTGACCATCGCTCCTACGCCGATCAGGCGGTAGATCTCCTGCCCACAGTTCACGAAGGCGTGGCCGTCCGACAAATGGAACAGCGCGGAATCCGAACTGAAAAAGGAGACTTGAACCGCTGGATCAAGGCCACCAACCGCATGCTGCTAGCCTTGAAAAAGAAGCTGGCCAGCCTCAAACAGTGGATTGATGATATTAAGGTTGAGCCCGAAGAGCGGGATACCAGCCCCAATCTGGTTGCCTTGCTCAGCAGTTACTATGCCAAGCGAAACCAGGGAACGCTTACTTTTTCCCGCTACGCTGGACAAAAAGCGCGGGTGAATAATCTTAAAGCATTCAGCGAGACTGTCAACTTTCTCCAAGTCAACCAGCTCTACTCCTTGGAGGACTTGAAAGATAAGATCGATGCAGTTTACGCGCAGCGGCGGCAGCTCCAGGATGTTGTAAAATCAAATGGGAGACGGATCAAGGAGCTGGAAGAATTGCAGCGTCACGCCGAGGCCTACGCAAAAACCAAGCCGATCCACGACCAGATGCAAAGGATTAGATTCAAAAATCGTCGGGCGCAGTTCCAGCAGGAATATGAGACGGAACTCCGCCGCTTCTACATGGCCAAGCGAAAGCTCAGCTCATACGGAGAAGCCTTTCCAACAGACGAATGGGCAGGGGAGTGCGCCAAGCTCCAAGAAGAAAGCCGGCAAGCCAGTGCAGAGGCTGGGGCGCTGTGGCAAGAGGTGCGGCAGCTGACCAAGGTTCAGTATCTGGTTAATCAAATGCTGCGGCAGGACACGGAGCATGAAAAAAGTTATTCTAGATAATCAGCTAAGTCGCCATAAGTATGCTATAATACAGAAAATTATGCGCTTTTATAGGAGGGATGACCGTGGCATCACATCTCGATTTTGTCAATTATGTTTCCGATCAGCTCCGGGAGGCGGGGGCTATTCGCAGCCGGAAGATGTTCGGGGAGTACGGGTGTTCGGGCTCTATTGTAACGACATTTTCTTTGGCGTCATCTGTGACGATCAGCTCTTTGTGAATGTCACGCCTGCGGGTGAAGCAGCATTTCCTTCGCTGCCAAAGGCGCCGCCCTATGAGGGTGCCAAGGATTATATCTGGGTGGAGGACGTAGACAATGCTCCGTTGTTGGCTGAGCTTGTAACGGTCACCTGTGAAGCACTGCGGCGGACGCAGCCAAAACGCAAGCCGAAGTCTTCGGTTAGAATCCGGCTGGCGCGTCCCAGAGATATTGATGCCTGGATGGCGCTGGTGGACGAAGTCCGTGATCTCTTTCCAGGTCTGGAGACAGAGACAGACCTCATGCAACATCGAGAAACGGTGCTGCATCTGATAGGAGATAATTCCGCTGTCTGCGCTGTCAAGGGAAAAGAACTCATTGGCATCTTGCTATTTTCCAGGGAAGAAAAAGAGCTGTGCTTTCTGGCGGTGGCGCCACAACAAAGGCGGCGGCACATCGCCCGGCGAATGGTGGACTTTATGCTGACGCAAATTCCTCTGGGTGAAGAAATTACCGTGACGACCTATCGGGCGGACGATCCCAAGGGACAGGCTGCCCGCACATTTTATCAACGCTTGGGCTTTGTCCCGGGAGAATTGACGGAGGCCTTTGGCTATCCCACGCAGGTATTTCGTCTGCATCACTAGGCTGTGGAGCGTACTGCAGCTGGCTTAGATTGGCTGCTGCAGCAATAACGCTGCCTTTGACGAAAGCGCGAAAATGCAAAGAGGGGAGTGGCTAAGTACAACACAATACCTGCACACCGATAATTGATTATCGCCGAAAATCATTCTAAAATAGAAAAATTAACCATTGTTTTTAGAATATCAGTAGTTGTATTTGTAGCTCCCTTGTGCTACAATGAATGCCGGCAAAAAAGTTTCTTTTTCAACATAATTTAGCAGTTTGCATTCTGGACAAGTACAGTTTTAACATTTGATAACATAAATCAAACAACGGGAGGTGCGCCATGCTTTCGGAATTCCAATGTACGCAAATGGAACGAGCGTTAACGGAGAATGTTTCGCCGAGAAAGGTGGCGCTCTATTTATGCCTTCATATGGGGCTCGGGGTCAATGAGGTCACGGCGCTGCGCTGGAAGGACATTGATTTTGCCCTTGGTCAGCTGCATCTCACAAAGCTAGTGGTTGAAACCAGAACAAAAGAGGGTGGGCAACTGGTTCCCATGGAGGATCCGCGGACAATTGCAATACCGGCTCATGTGCAAAAGTTTTTGCGGGAGGCCAGTCCGTTCTATCAAACCGGTGAAGCGTTCATTGCCAGCGGCACAGAAACGCTTCCAACCTTTTACTCTCTTCAAAATATCCTGACCTCTCTCTCAAAGCGCTATAAGCTGGGGACAACCGTCTCGGCCATCCAGCTCCGCAATGCATTTATTCGACGTTGCCTCGAGAATGATATGGATCTCTATGACCTGTGCCGCTACCTGGGCGTCAAACAGCAGCGGACGATTGTGAGTAAGTTCGAGCAATTTATTCCGCGCCGCACCCTACCGCTGGAACGGCTGGAACAGTACGCACCGGCGTACGCAGCGCCCACGAATCGTTATACAGCAGGACCCAGACGAATGAATCTGCTGATCTTGGGAGCAGGAAGCCAGGG
>CALWKT010000129.1 GCA_944381335.1 uncultured Christensenellaceae bacterium | reverse complement strand
CTATAACCTGTTCTCAGTCCTTCAGCCGCAGGGCGGCCGCCTCCTCCTCCACCTGGGAGTACTGGGTGATGGCACATTCCAGCAGTTGGGCGATAGCGCCGGTGATCTCAATGTAGGAGTTCACCTGGGCCTTCCAGTCCGTATCCTGCGTGGCGAAAAAGTTCTCCCCCGCCTGGGTGTGCCATTCCGCTTTCAAAGTATCCAGTTGCTCAGTCAGTTCGTCCCGTCTCTCTACCAACTCATCTGCCAACTGCTCGCACTTGGCCTTGGTCTCCCGCAACTTCTCCACATCGAATTTGAGCGTCTTGGCCATGTGATCACGCTCCTCTTATTATATATTCAGATTGGGATTGCGCTTCCTGGCCTCCGCCCGGGCGGCCTCCGCCTCGGCGGTGCGGCCCATGTCGTCGTAGATCAGGGAGCGGAAGGCGTAAGCGTCCGCCCGGTCAGGGAAGAGGTCTTCCATATAATCTGCCAACTGCAGCGCCTTCTCGAATTCTCCGATCTCCTTGTGGCAGAGAAGGCGGTACATATATAGTTCGTAGAAGGTCGGATTTTTGATGGACAACCGCCGGAATTCCGCCACCAACTTCCGGAAGGTATCGTTAGCAGCCTCCGTCTGCCCCAGAGTTTTGCGGATGTAGGCAGCGTAGTACTTTCCGGATACACAGAACAGGCTTTCGTCCTCCAGAGCCGCCAGCTTTTCCGCGTTCTCCAGGGCCTTCTCATACTGCTTCAGGCCGTATTGGAGGTTCATCAGCATGAAGCGCAACTGCTCATCACTGATTGTCCCCCCCTGGCTCAGGGCCTGGTCCAGCACCTCCGCGGCCCCCTGAGGATTGTTTTCCATAGATAAGATGATGGACTGCTGGAGGGCCACCTCGCGGGCCACCGTATCGTAGTCGGCCATCCCCCGGATGAATTCAATTTCCTCCTTTGCCTGGGCGACGCGGCCCATCTCCACCAGAACCTTGATCTTCATCCAGCGAAGGACCACGTCCTCCGCATAGCGTTCCACCGCACCGGAGATGACCTCCAGCGCCTTGTCATAGCGCTTCATGCCGCTGTAGATCTGAGTCTGGAGATCGTAGACCTCAAAGGCATCGGGGAAGAGTTTTCTTGTTTCCTCCAGCGCATCCAGGGCCTCGTCAAACCGGCTCATGGCGATGTACACCTTGGCCTTCTCCAGCCGCAGGTCCGCCCGGAGGGGGGCGGCCTTGATGGCCTTGGACAGGGTCCGCACCGCCTGCTGCCCCTCGTCCAGGTGCATATACACCGCCGCCAGAGTGGAATAGAGCTCCACACGCCGGAAGCCCCTCTCCTCCGCGGTGTTGAAGTTCTCCACGCACCGCAGCAGGTCGTTTTTCAGCAGATAGAGGTTGCCGATGTCAAAGTATGCCTCGCCGTCCTCCGGGTCGATCTCCGTCACCCGGCGAAAGGCGTCCAGCGCCTCGTCCAGCCGGTCCAGATTTGCCATCGCGTTGCCCAGGTGGAAGTAGCCATCCTTGGCGGAGGGGTCCAGCTCGATGGCCGACTGGAAAAACTCCGCCGCCTTTCCGTAGTTCTCCGCCTGCATGAGCAGAACGCCCTGGTTCACCAACTCCTGGTATGATAACTGGTCTGACATGTCTTTGTCTCCTCTCCGCAGTCAATCATGTTCTGAAGGGTCAGAAAATCATAAAGGGATGGGGTGAAGTATTCATACAGAGAAAACTCCCGCATCACAAACTCTTCTTTCCCCTGGGTAATGCCGTTCTCATAGTCCTCATAATAGACACTGCTGATCTCGCCGATAAAAAGCAGTTCCCCCGTCGCGGAATGACGGCGCACGCGCATGGCGCGGTTCAATCTCATCTTGACGACCACCAGGTCCTTTGGAAAGGACTGCATATAGTTTTTATAGGAGTACACCAGCAGGCCATCCTCGGCCAACAGCGATTCTGCGAACCGATACTTGGTGTTGCGATTGGCTTTTTTATCACTAAGGATCCAGACCACTGCATACAGCAAAAACAGCAGGGCAAACGCAGCCACGGCAACGGTTGCAATCAGCAGGGAATTCTTTTGCCCCAGCGTCCCATACCGATCATGGTGCATGACGAAACGGCTGCCGCTGTAGGCGTATATCAGAAAGCCGGCAGGAACCAGAACCATCATGTACGCAAGCAAACGCCGGACCCATCTCAGAGAAGCAGGGCACTGCGTTTTTCTGAGCAGCCGTTCAATCCGCCTTTTAGCTGTAAAATCCACTTGAAATACAGCGATTTTTATCACCTCCGCGCCAAGCGACCCTGCTGTTCAAGTTGCCCCAACCAACTCCGGGTAATAGATTTCTCCTAAATCCTCATATGCCTTATAGGGGGTGACTGTAAATTGATTGATACCTTTGAACAATTTGAATTTTCCAAGGGCACTATAGATGTCCACTACAGTAGAGGCGACCTCTTTGGCCGTCGTTCCCGGCGTAGAGAAATCCAACCCGTCCTTCAGATTGGAAAACACCTTGTCCCCCTTCTCCATTGTGGTCATCACATTATTGGTAAAGATAATCCCATTTATAAAAACCTTCGTCGTATTGCTCAGGGAGACAATGTTCTTCACCTTGTCCGTACTCTTCAGCCCAAAGTCCCCGATGAAGCCTTTTAGGGTATACTTTCCAAGTTTGGCGTCATATCCCACCGAACTGCGAAGATTTTTGATAATATTGCTTTTTGTAAACTTATAGGATTTTGTCAGACCTGTGGCGCTGTCCTTTACAGCGCCCAGATTCACTGCCGCATTGACGATTCCCAGGATGTCGCAGCCCGCCTTAACGGTATCCACGCCATCTCCCACGCTTTTCCAGGCGGCATTGTCCTCCGCGTCGCCCAGGTCATACTTCTCGATGGCATCTGACACCCCCCCAATGTTCCCTAAATAGAGGGCCACACCCGGGTCGTCCTCATTAAAAGCCTTCCAATTGTTGTAAAACTTTACGGCTGCATTGACCGTGGTGATCGCGGCGCCTAGGACCGCCGCAGCGGTAAATAAGAAGATACCGCCGCTCATTACAGTAAGAGCCGCTCCAGCTATGGCGGCGGCAGCACCGACGACCGCAATCGTAATGTTCCAGACGTACCGGCCGTCACCGTGCTTGAACCAGTTATAGACACTGGAAACCAGTTCCTCCCCCCGGTTCCAGGCATACTTGCCGCAGTCGAAGAGGAAGCGGGTGAAGCTGTTGCTGTTGGCCACGTCCACAAACAGGAAATTGTATACCGCGTCGCAGGCCGCTTCAAACCAGTTCCGCTCCCCCACATAGCTGCTGGCGGTGGATTTGATGCTCTTTGCCACGCGCTCATCTGCACTTTTTGCTCTTTCACTAAACCGCTCCAAGTCCGAGGAGAGAGTAGAAAACTGGCTGGACAGGCTGGTAAGGTCCTGCATCTTCCTCCCTACTTGGGTGGAAGCGGAGGAAATATAACCGCAGCTGTCACTCCCCGGCAGAGCCGCCAGGGCCTGCTTCACCTTGGAGGACAGCTCCCCGGAGTAGGAGGACAGTTCTCTGGCCAGCCGGCCCGCGCTGTCCGCGGCGCTCTCCAAACGGCTGTACTGAATGGTAACTTCCGACATGTCGTGCGCCTCCTCTCTACAGTCCCAGCATGGAGGCGAGGGCCTCCCGGCGGGCCTGAGCCTCTGCTTCCAGCGCCGCCTGCAACTGGGCCTGGAGGGAAGAAAGTTCCGACTCCAGCCGGCTGATCTCTGTCCGGCAGCGGCTGATCTCCCGCTCCATGCTGTCATCAGCGGAGGAGAGGTTCCTGTCGTTCCAGACCGCCTTCTCTTTCTCGTCGTCGATCTCTCCACATAGGCGGCTCACCCTGAGGCTCCCCCCGCTCAGGCCCTCATACAGGGCGGCGGTCAGGCTGCTGTTGTGCCGCTGGGCGGCGGAGACATTGTTGTCAAAATCGCCCCCCAACTTCTTTTTGATCTTCTCCAGGGCCTTCTTCCGGTCCTCATAGGTCTCCAATTTCCTCTTGACCTGATCGATCTGAGCCCTGATGCTGGAACTAGACATCTCTCTCCCTCCCTCTTACACTCGGGTGTCCGAACCCTCCATCTGTTTCGCGGCGTCGGTGTCGGCCTGGATGTATGCCTCCTCCTTCGCCAGGATCTCCTCATACATATTCAATGTGTCGTCCACAATGTCCGAAAACTGCTGATCCAGCAGGCGGAACTGCTTTTCAAACTCGTTTCGACCCTCCCCGGCCCAAGTGAACAGCAGGGAGTCCTTCGCCTCCCGCAGTTCCGCCCGCAGGGCGCTCATCTTGTCGGCCATGGTCTTGCACTGCTCCGCCGTTTGGGCCATGTTCCCTGTATTCAGTCTGAAATCGTCCAAATTGTCTCTCATGACGGCACCCCCTCACACATTCTGATTCGCATCACGGTCCCGTCTGCCATACAGAACGCATCGTTTTCCTGCAGTTGTTTGCTGCCCCGCACCACCGCCGGCGGCAGATCGAAAAGCTGAACTTCCTTCAGGTTATCCGTGATGATCGCGTTTTTCAGCGTTTTCATGCTCTTCATCAGCTCCGGTGCGCCGAAAGGAACATTTCCAGCCTCCAGATCGGAGAATAGGAACAGAATCTTCAGAGACTTGCCCTGCTTCATGATCCGGCGGTACTTTTCCAGCAGATCCTTGTTGGAGGAGATGAATTCCATGACAGACCGGTTGTTGAACACCGCCGCCAGCAGGGGGCAGGTGTCCAGGGCATCCATGCTCTCCCGCACCAGGATGTCGTAACGCCGCTCCATCTCCTGACAGAGATCGTCAATCACCGTGCCCGCTTCCGCAAAATCAATGGTATACAGCTCCGTGCAGGAACTGTCCCTGTACTTCTTCAGGGGGCGCTCCACGGAGTCCACGATGTAGAGGGACACGGGGGAGGCGCTGTGCCGGCTGGCCAGCAGATCCAGCAGCAAGCCGGCGGCCCGCCGTTTCCTCTCCGGGGAGGCGCCCACCACCGCCAATTCGCCGATTGCTCCCAGATCATAGGCCACAGGCTCTACCTCATCGTAGTCCAGACCCAGGATGTACTCGTACTTTCCGGCGGGGCGGTCATAGTGCTCTGTGATATACTGCATGGTGAGTTCCTTGGGAATGGCGG
>CALWKT010000128.1 GCA_944381335.1 uncultured Christensenellaceae bacterium | reverse complement strand
CAAGAATGTCGCGGTAGGTGGGCTCTTCATAGACATAGTAGAGCCGTTCGAGGTCGAGGTAGGTCTGACGCAGCGGAGAGATGTTCTCGTCCATGCCCTCGGCATGCAGATCCATCCAGTCCGCCATATCGAGATCGAGTTCCAGCAGATCGGTACAGGCGCAGAGCAACTCCCACAACGTGCGTCGACCCGTCGTGCCGATGCGCACAAGGTCGCGGAACGGGATGCTCGAAAGCAGGTTGAATCCATCGACGGCCTTAACCGAGACGGTATAGGGAGGCGCTGCAAAAGCCTCGGAATAGAGGTCGGCAGTGACGTAACCCCGCCAGTAAAGTTGCCCGCTGCGGAGAATGGAGACCCGGAACTGCCGCGGGTCGGAGGTGAAGAGCGAGAGGTAGCGGAAGTTTTCGCGGCAGAGGATGTTGATTGTCGCCTCCGAGGCCTTGACCGGAACGTAGAACTCGTCGCCGCGCTTCTCCCATGTAATCTGCAGCGGCGTGCCGCCGTCGAAAGCCATCTCCTCGGCCGTGCCCGTAAATCCGCGCTCGGCAATCTCCACGCGCCACAGTACGCCCTTGTACCTCGACCGCATCTCCGCCCAGTATTTCACGCCGAATTCCGCCATACCCGTATCCTCTTTCGGGATAAAGGTAACGGCAGCACCTTACCGCATAGGGATACTTTGTCCCGATTACGGTAGATGAGGAAATGCATAATTCTTATTTACTCCGTCGTATTTTGACGGTGATGCGTATTTCCTTTGCAGCACGAAAAGCATAAAAACAATCTGAATCTGCTAAACGGATGAAACGACTTGACGGTTAATCGGATTTTCTATGGCTTTTTCGTATATTTGTTAAACACTTTTAATCAAAAACAGACATGGGATTTTTCAAAAAGATGTTTGCAGAAGAGCCTCCCAAGCGATGGGCTGTTCGGATTCGTGGAACACTATATCGTTCCGGTATTGTCACTGTGGATCGCACCTTTGAAGTAGATGACGTTCAGACAGCTTCGGCTTTCATGGGCCCGGATCGGGAAGAAGTGCTTCTGGATTGGCTGCGCCAGAATTACCCCGGCGCGAAATGCGAAGACCCGCATCAGTTTGCAGTCAACGTATGGGAGATAAAAAAGTAACACATATCAGTCTGTAAAATGAGAACTATAACCGAAGCTAATGATTTTACATTCAAGGATCTGGTCATTTTCTATGTGTTGCATGTATCCAGCGATGAAAAGTTCAGCATGCAGCTTTTGCGGGCCCGCAAAAACCCGGTAGTTCCACCTTTCCCTTTTCTGGATGATATTCTGCACGACACATATGGGGTGTTGGTCTTTCAGGAACAACTGATGGAAATTGCCCAACGCATAGGAGGTTTCTCTCCGGAAGAAAGCAATGACCTGCGCCGTCTGATGGCCAAGAAACACAGGGATGGAGTGGAGGAGCGTCGCCCGGCATTTGTCCGCCATGCAATTGAAAACGGGTATGCAGAAACACAGGCCAATGCGCTCTATGATTTGCTTAGCGATCAGGCATCCAATCTTTGCGGCCGCAGGAACGGTGAGATTTATATGGCGCAGTGGTTGAAAGACGAATACGAACGACTGCTTCAGTCATAAACGCATCGAATGTCGAAGATCGGATACATACAACGTTACCTTTTGCTGATACGTCGGGTCCGCAACCATCCCTATATTACCCTTGAAGAGTTGCGCCAAGGGGTTGAACAGGAACTGATCGCCCGTGGAGAGCCGATACGCATGCTGTCGCAGCGGACCATTGAACGCGATATTCGCGACATTCGCACGGCGTTGGGTGTCAGCATCGACTACTCCCGAACCGAACGAGGCTATTTCATTCCGCACGACGAGGAGTCGAACTCCGATCTGGAACGCATATTAGAGTCTTTTGAAGTACTGACCGCCATGAGACAGGATACGGGAGTTATGGACTTCATCTTTCCCGAACAACGTCGGGCCACGGGAACAGAACATCTTTACGGATTGATTCAAGCCATCCGGGATACACATCCCGTAACGTTCGATTATCGGAAGTTCTGGCTTCCGAGTGCCAGTCGTCGCACAATGGAGCCCTATGCTTTGAAAGAGTCTCAGGGACGGTGGTATGTAGTAGGTGTCGATTGCTCGGATCGTCAGCTCAAGACGTTCGGTCTTGACCGGATCGGGCATCTGGAGATTGGCAATACCCGTTTCAGAAAGGATCCAGCCATCGACATCCGGGAGCGATTCCGCCATTCGTTGACTGTGGACATATCGGAGAAGGTCGAACACATTGTCTTTTCGGTCGGAGATGCCGATGCGGCTTTCCTCAAGACGATGCCTCTCCACGCTTCACAACAGATTGTATGTGAGACTTCGCAACGTACTACTTTTTCGATGGATGTCTATCTGACACCTGATGTCGTAATGTCATTGCTTTCCAGAGCCGGGACTCTTCGGATTGAAGAACCGGAGCCTTTGCGGGAAGAGATTCTTGAAATTTATGAGAATGGAATCAGACTCAATCGTTGATGGCTCGATGCACATCGCATTGGAACTTTTGTGGAAAAAATACCGTGCCGCATTTGAGGTTGACGAAACAACTCAAACCCATGAACTTGGCAGAATCCTCGATCGGGGTATGGTTTGGGCCGAAAATGAGGCAGGTATGACGGATATTCTTGTAACGGGTATCAATCCCTCTTTTCGGGCAGGCGACACAGCGGAGTCTTTTGCATTCCGCTATCGGGACGTGCAACATGATTCTTACTATTCGGAGATCAGGAAGACGTTTTTCGACGACCGTTTGCATGCAAAAGCAGGCTATCTCGATCTGTTTGCCGTACGTGAAACCGTCCAAAACAGACTCTCCAAATTTATCAAACATCCGGTCGGCTTATCGTTCATCGCCGAACATCTGGCTATTACACAACAGGAAATCGAGCGCCTACACCCTCGCCTGATTATCGTAAAGAACAAAGGATCATGGATGTTTTGGGGACTTCAAGCCACGCGAATCGAGGACAGGTGGACGAATGTCTGGATGGGTTATACCTTTGAGACCATTCCAGAATTCGGAAACGAGATACCTTGTGGAGCCGTCCGAAGAATAACCGGAATGCGAGACGATCCGGATCGCGTTGGAAAAACGATCAGCAAAACCAATCTGGTCGGTACGATCGTTTTGTTCACCAACCACCTTCGCTATATGAAGCGGGAATTCCGGCCTACTCCCGAATTTGTCTCCCAACTGTACGATATGGCATCAACCAGATGACCATGATATAGCCGTGTAACCTTCCGGGTTACACGGCTGTCGTTTCGGACTGCCGAATAATCGAACGGACGTTCAGCTTACGGGCCAGGGCCTCCATGTCGTTGTTGATCTTCGTGTCGATCACGCGGGCATAGATCTGCGTTGTCTGAATGTTCGTGTGGCCGAGCATCTTTGAGACCGTCTCGATGGGGACGCCGTTGGCCAGCGCCACCGTCGTGGCGAACGTGTGGCGGGCCATGTGGAATGTCAGATCCTTGTCGATACCGCAGAGGTCGGCAATCTCCTTCAGGTAGGAGTTTACCTTCTGATTCGACGGTACGGGGAAGAGCAGTCGGCTCTTCCCCTTGACCGAACCCTTGTACTTTTCGATAAGCCGCAGCGGTGTCTCCAACAGTCGTACGTGTACCGGAATATTCGTTTTCTGCCGTTTGGTGTCGATCCACAGGTTGCCGTCAGGCCAGCGCTGAAGCATGTCGGAGGTGAGATTCTTCAGGTCGATATAGGCCAGTCCGGTGTAACAACTGAACAGGAACAGGTCGCGGATGACCTCCAACCGTCGGGCAGGAAAGGTTTTGCTCTCGAGACGGCTCAACTCGGCATCGGTCAGATAGCCACGGTCGACCTTCTCGAAGTGAATCTTGTAACCGGCCAGCGGGTCGTTCTTCGACCAGCCGTTCAGATGCCCGACCCGCAGCATGGTCTTCAACTGCCGCATCAGTTTCATCGTCGAGTTGTTGGTCAACTGATAGGTGA
>CALWKT010000127.1 GCA_944381335.1 uncultured Christensenellaceae bacterium | reverse complement strand
ATGATAGTGAGATATGTGCTTCCGAAAGTAGACGGAAATAAACTTATAAAAGATAATTTGGTTATCTCAAGAATTGAAGAATTTCCGTTCAGATTTGAAGATCATTTATTTGATTTGGCAAAAGAGGGAGTTTTGAGTGAAACGGAGTTTAATAATTATGTAAGACTGAAACAGCTATATGTAATGTTTATTGAAATGGCTATAACCTTTCCTGATGTGTGGCAACAAGTTGAGCCACATAAGAAAGAATTAGAAGAATACATAAAAGCATATAAAAAAAATAATATTCAAAATAATTCAAATGAGAAAAAAGGAAGGAAATTTGTTGATGAAAGATAATCTTAAAAAATTTCTTACAAATAAAGATGAGATAATAAAGACTGCTTGCTTTGCTTTTATAATAGGTTTTCTTTTGATGGGAGCAAGTACAACTATATCTAGCAATATTGGAGCAAAGGTAGTAAATGTTCTTTCTTCTATATGCTATGGGCTTACCTTTATAGGAGTATTCTTCCTTATCTTTTATAAAGAAATTTTTGACAAAGCAAAGATAAATAAAAAGATTATCGCAAAAATAATTGTGGCTTTTTTATGTCTATTGGTAAGTATAATTCTAATACTGATAAGTAGCGATGAGGTATTCAATATAAAAGGGTTGGATGAAATTCTCTTTTGGTTGGTCGCTGTGTCAATGTTTAGCGTATCTATATTAGTAATAGCAACGCAATATTTGATAGATAAAATATATTGGGAAGAAAAACCTATCATGGCTTATGTCATATTAATTTTATGTATGTTATATGCATTAGCTTTTGCTATCAGAATAAAACCAGATTTGGTCTTCAAAATATTTTTTACTATACATACAATTGCATCGCTAATAGTTTTTGTAAATACGGTATTCAGATATGGCATAAAAGCAAAAAATATCTGGCAGATTACATTTTTTGTGTTATCCGTAATTTGCTTAATGGCTCTTATGATTTATACGCTATATATGTGGTTTTGGAGTACAAATACTGAATTGTTCACTTCTATCATGGGTGTATTCGCAGGACTGTTGGGCGGTATAATCACTCTCGGCGGAGTAGCTTGGACTATAAAAAGACAAGACGATGCTAGAAAAGCAATGGAGATAGAGAAAGCAAAGCCTTATATAAAACTTTGTAATGAGAGTAATTTAAGAATGATGAGAACAAAATTATATCAAAAGATGTCAAAAGAAGAAACTCTCGTAGAAGGAAACAGAATGAGGATAGATAGATTTGGAATAAAAGTCGTAAATCATGCGGATTGTATTTTTTGCGGAGCAATAATTGATAATATTTATATAGAATTTAATAATCATAAATACGTAGAGCAAGGTGAACAATATGAGGTAGACTTGATGCCTACGACGGATCCTTTAATAGATTATAAGGAAATAAAGGATATTCGGCTTGTTGTAAAAGATACTTTGGGTAGATATTATGTTTATAGTTTATTTTTCAATATTAACAATACCGATATTGGAAAAGAAAAAGAAAAAATTAATAATTTGCTATATAAAGTTGAAGGCATTGATTTACCTATGCCTATTGAAAAACAAGAGTTAGATAAAATGGCATATAAACATAATCTAACTGAAAATTTGTTGATGAATATGTAAGAAAGCTAATCAACTACAAATGGAGAAAAAGAAAATGGACAAGACGGAAAAGAGATTTGAATCGGATATCGAGACATACCTTTTAGAAGAAGGCGGATATATCAAAGGTTCGCAAGCTACATACGACAAAAGCAAGGCTATTGACTTGCATCTTTTGCGTACATTTATTGCCAACACTCAGCCTAAAGCATGGGAGAGATTTTGCAAAATTTATGGTACAGATGCGGACAAGCAGTTGTACAAAAGATTTGACGAAGAAGTCAATGCAAAAGGTCTTATCGAAGTGTTGAGAAAGGGCGTAAAAGACAGGGGAGTAGAACTCAAGTTTTGTTATTTCAAACCTACCTCAAATCTCAATGTAGAACTTGTCCGTAAGTATGACCAAAACATACTCACTTGTACCCGTCAATTCCATTATTCTATTCTCAACAACAATAGTATCGATATGGTGCTTTCGCTCAACGGTATTCCTATCGTCGCTATCGAACTCAAAAACCAACTTACAGGTCAGAGCGTAGACGACGCTAAAATTCAATTCATGACCGACAGAGACCCCAAAGAACTGATTTTCGGTTTTAACAAGCGAATACTTGTTTATTTTGCGGCTGACTTGTATGAGGTATATATGACCACCGCATTAAAGGGCGAAAAGACTTATTTTTTGCCTTTTAATCAAGGCTCCAACGGGGCGGGTAACGTGGGCGACGGGGGTAATCCCGCTTGCGAAGACGATTATGTTACTTCATATTTCTGGAAAAAGATACTCGCAAAAGATACTCTTATGAATATACTCAAGAGATATCTGAGCGTGCAAGTCGATGAATATTCAGAAATTATAGACAATCGCAAGGTTACTAAAAAATCTCCGCCCAAAATAATCTTCCCGAGATATCATCAATTCGACGTTGTGGAGAAAATCGTCGATAGCGTAGAGAATATCGGGGCGGGTAAGAATTATCTTATACAGCATAGTGCCGGAAGCGGAAAATCAAACAGTATTGCTTGGCTTACTTACCGCTTGGCGTCTTTGCACAACAAAGCGGACGATAATATATTCGATTCGGTATTTGTCGTAACGGACAGACGCGTTCTTAACAAACAACTTCAAAACACCGTTACGGGCTTTGATCATCCCGTAGGTCAAATCGTTACTATCACGGATAAAGATAATTCCGAGGCATTAAAACAAGCCATTGACGACGGCAAGAAAATTATAATTACCACCTTGCACAGATTTCCTATTATCTACAAGGAAGTGGGTGCACAAAAAGGCAAAAAGTTTGCCATTATTGTCGATGAGGCACATTCGTCTCAGACGGGTAATTCTGCCAAAAAGCTCAAAGCCGTGCTTGCCGATACTTCTATCAGTATGCAGGAATATGCCGAAGCCAACGATATAGATATCGACAATATCGACGGCGAAGACGAAATGGTACTCGAGATGCTCACCCAAGGCAAACATAACAACTTATCTTTCTTTGCTTTTACCGCTACGCCCAAGC
>CALWKT010000126.1 GCA_944381335.1 uncultured Christensenellaceae bacterium | reverse complement strand
TCAGAAAGATAAAATTTATATAAATCGTTATTTAGTTTTGTAATAATGTGCGGTTTGTCTGTATAATTGTATGTTTCTATAAAAAATCTATCTTCCGACCAGCCGCGTATTACACAACCACAAAGTTTTCCTGTGTCCGGAGAAATTAAAATTTCGCCTTCAAACGGTTTAATTTTGTTAGTTCGTTCTTGTATGTATTTAATTACTTCTATATTAGACCATTTAATATTTTTAACTAACAAATTTTTTTCATACAGCCATTGTATGAAAATTTTATAATTAAAGTATTTTTTCTTTGCTGTTATGTAAAAATCTGAACTCAAGCGAGAACCCAAATCATCAACAGTTTTAGGTTTATCCTTTTGAAAATGAATTTCTATCCCTCCTTCGTTGTTTATTAAAAATAAACTTTGCCAATCTCCGGCAAATACATAAAATCCTTGGCATTCACCAATATATGCCAATTCAATCTTTTTTGCACGCTGCTTATTGTATTCTTCAAGTTCTGTTTTAAATATTGTGTAAACATTGTTGATAAGTTTATTCATGAGATTTCCCTTTCTTGTGGAAAATATCTAGAGCAGTTTTGAAATTGAACATGTGATGAGTCAAATTGCAAATCAATACTGCCTATCGTTCCGTTTCTGTGTTTTGCAATAATTATCTATGCTGCTTTTGAATCGACATCTTCATCGTGGTTGTAATAACTTTTTTCTACGGAATTATATATATTAGGGATAAAATCCTTTATTAAATGAAAATCAGTCATTACTTCCACTTTCTTTTGTACAGATTAACAAATTTATACGTCAAATACGGGCATTGTATTTTAGTCTTTTTCTTATTCCTTATTCCTTATTAATACGGTTTGTCCATATTTGACGTATTGCATAGATATTATAAAAAAGGAGGTTTTATGAATATTGAAAAAATACAACTAATAGGTATAGGCAGTGCTTCTGTAAAGATATTGAACAAATTTAAGCTGCGATATCCTTATATGACAAGTATTGCAATAGATTTTAATAAAGATATTTTGTCTAAAAGTGATTCTGATAAAAAAATATTACTAATTGATAATTACAGCATAAATCCCGGTGCAGATATGTGCTACGGGGTAAAATTTTCTAATCAAATAGAAGAAGAAATATTGAAAGCCGTTGATAAATCCAAAAACATAATACTTGTAGCTGCATTAGGTGATGGATGTAACGGTGGAGTTTTTTCTTTGTCAAAAATGTTACTGCATAATGGCATAAATATTTCAGCAGCTCTGCTTTCTACTCCATTCCGATTTGAGGGAAGAAGAAGAAAAAATCTGGGCATTTTTACTTTTTTGAATATGCAGTCAATTTGTAAGGTTATTTCTGTTGACTATGATGATATTGTTATCAGCAGCGGAATGACTCTACGAGAAATTTTTTCAATGGCGGACTCTAAATTTCTTGACGTTTTTGCTAAATTTATTGATCGATGAAATCTAATATAAATGTATGTGTTTTTGTTTGTAAGAATATGGTAGTTTTGTGTCTATAAGGAGATGGTTATGTGTGAAAAAGATTTTGATTATGCAAAAATAGCAAAAGTTTTAGAAGAGATGGTTGAAGCAGCTTATTGTGGTTGTCTTGGTAAAACAGAACTTTCTGATGATGATAAAAAAAATCTGCAGCGTTATTACAGTCCGGAAAAACAAAATCTATATTGTAAAACGACTTTGCAAAAAATGCTGTTTCATGCACAAAACAGACAGGGAATGAACGGGATTAATTTTGAAAAAGATATTAATAGTTTTTTTGATGGAGGTTTTGATGTAAAAGATTTTAAAAACAAGAAAACATTATTGTTAAGCAAAAAAGATAAAGAAGATAAAAATTATTGGGAATTTTATATAGAAAAAACCGGTCAGGGAATTGTCGACTATATAGATGAATTGAATAAATCTACACAAAAAGATATGAATGATTTCAAAGAGTATAAAAAATATATTAAAGAGATGGAAAAAGAAGAACTTATAGAACGTATAGAAAAAATACCCGGCTTTGGACCTGCGTTGACCAGAGATTTTTTAAAGGAAGCGGGACGAGTGGATATGATAAAACCGGATGTCCATATAGAAACTGTTTTTAAAGACGTATTTAATGTTTCTAATCCTGAAGATATTGATAAAAAAGCAAAAGAAGTTGCGGATGCAATTGGATGGACAGTATATAAATTGGACAAAGTTATATATCTCATTTGTACTTGCAACTATAATTTTTATCCCGTTGATAGCGATAATAAAGAATCTCTAAATACAGCCAGAGACAGACTAATAGAATATTTAAGAAATGCAGTGAAAATAGGAAACAATGATGGAAAACAAACCAAGATACTCCAGAATCAGCGATATTTTACAGCTGCTCGTACTTATGCAGTCAAGACCTCTCGGAGTAACAATTCAGGATATACAACTGGAGTTTAATGTTTCAAGAAGAACAGCAGAGCGTATGCGAGAAAGCATTACAAACATCTTTCCTCAAATTGATGAAATCGAATCCAATGACAGAGTAAAACACTGGGGTTTTACAGGCGGATACTTAAACGAAATCATTGCTTTTACCCCAGAAGAGCTTGCAAACCTCGAAAAATTAAAAGAAATTCAGCAGCAAAAAGGTTTTTTTGACAAGGAAAATCTTCTTGATTCAACAATTACAAAGATAAAAGCACTAAGCAGAAAAAGCCTGAATAAAATTGAAAACGTGCTTGAAATTTTATTGCAAACAGAAGGCTATGCGGTACGCCAGATACCGAA
>CALWKT010000125.1 GCA_944381335.1 uncultured Christensenellaceae bacterium | reverse complement strand
GGTGTCGGATGTTCGGCTCTATGTGCCTTGTCATGGTGACCAACGTGATCTTCTTCAAGATGCTGCTCTCTGTATTGTCCTTTATACCCAGCGGGCTGGACGTACTGCCGTGGATGGTGCTGGTGTTTGGAATCGTCAAGGTGGCAAAGAAAATTGATGCCATTATCACCCGGATCGGACTCAACCCAGCCATCACCGGGGACAGCCTTGGCGGGCGCAGTTTCCCCGGGATGCTGACCTATGCCGTTGTGCGCGCGGTGGGACAGCAGGTTGCCAAATCAGCAGGAAACAATATCCGTGGCAGAGGCCGCAGCGGCGGTATGGGACATCCTACCGGCGGCGGTCCAGACGGGCCGAGAACGGGCCCGGGATCTGGCGGCGCGTATTTCACCGGCGCAGCAGGAACAGGTGGCCGGACAGCCGGGGCAGCCGTTCAAAGCAGTCAGCAGGTCCATGCCGCACAAAATACGCAGGTCCAGAGCAGCAATTCGTCCCACGCTGGTGTACCGCAGGCAGAACCAGCGGGGAGCAATGGCACAGAGGGCAAGCAGCAGCATACTGGCGCTGCTTCCTTTGTGAGCGGTACAACCAGCCGTACGCAGACCTCCGCATCTCATAGCAATTCTTCCCGGCACACATTCGTTGCCCCAGGGACGCTTAGGGGGACTTCTCATGTCCCAACGACCACGCAGCCTGATATGGCAGGAACAGGGACGATGACGCGGGGTGTCCATTCTATGAACCAAGTTTCTGGTATGCGCTCCGCTACAGCAGGAAGCAGGAGCGCTATGGCCGGCACATCCGCAGGGCGCGGGCAATCACCAGCAACCGCCGGCGTGGCAGGAAAAGCGCCGGCCCAGCCTGCCCGCTTTACCGCTGTTTCCTCTCAGCAGGTCAACGAAGGCAGTGCGGACAGCCGGATAACGGCAGCCGAGCAAAATCACATCTCCATGTCAAGAAGCGCACAGTCCAGAGGCGCTGCCTTGCCGGGAGGACAAGCCACAGTGCCATCCGAGCGGGGCGGTGTGAACCGTGACCTTGGTACAACGCGATTTACCAGGCGCCAGACACAGGCAGCACCCGCCTTTGAAAAATCTGCCGCCACAGGTTCAAAATCGTCTGTCCCCCAAACTGCGCCTGCTTCCGAGAGGGGGGCATCCCCTGTCCCCGCCTCTACAACCAGGGAAGTGGGAACGGTTCATCCTCAGCCCGGGCGTGCGGTCCCGCCGATTGGCGGTGCGGTGATGGGGCCAGGCACAGCACGGCATGGCAGGAACGGGTTGAATGGTGACACTGACAGGCATGGTGGACGCCCACTGCGCTCGGCACAGCAGGAACGGCCGCCTTCGCGGGCAGGTCAGACGGCCAAGGTGCCAGACCCACCTTCGCGCTCCGGCACAGCAGGAATGGGCGTGAGGGCCAAAACCACGGCGCGGGTTGAGGAGACAGGCAAGAAACAGGTGTCTGCATCCAAGTCAACACCATCCGCCGTGGGAACTACTGGCGGAAGACGGCCATCGTCTGGCACCCCGGCACGGCAGGAACGGAGGAGTTTAGATAGCCGTGGCAATGTCCGGAGGCCAAAGAACGGGGGCGAAAAGGATGGCAAATAACCAACACTCCCGCTCTGGATCACAGTTGGCTCTGGATTTGGCCCGTCTGGCAAAAGCAATCTATAATATTGTTCGGGCTGCAATCGCGGCAGGGCTTCATGGCGCCGCTGTCGCAGCTGCAAAAGAAGCCCTTCCCTTTCTGATCAAAGTCGCAGTTTGGGCCCTCTTTATTATTGTGATCCTCCCCATGCTGATCTTTGTATCCCTGCCGAATATCTTCTTTGGCTATGGCTCCTCAAATACGGATTCCATCATTGACATGACTGAACAGGCGCTGATCATTGGCGGGGCCTACATGAGCATGGAAGAATTTGAGAGGACCCAACTGGATTCCATCGTTACGAGCCTTGCTGCTGAATATGAGGAGCAAGGCACAGATATCGACCGGATCGAAGTGGAGAACGATATGGAAGAAGAGGATCTGCTCTGGCTTATCGCCATCAATTCTGTGGTACACCAACAGGATCTCACTACAATGAGTGCCGAGTCTGTTCGGAACTTCTGTTCCACCCAGTTATCCGTCTCCCCGTCGCTCTGGTTTACGGACAATGGCGGGGACGGAATGGAAACCACTCTACGAGTGAAGGTGGAGCGGGTCGCTCCCGAGCAGTTGATGGATGACCTTGGCTTTGATGACGATGCCAAGATCTGGTCCGGCGCTCTGTTTGAGACACTGTTTGAGAGTGATGCTCTGGATGAATACGGCGCCCGGTTTGAGGCACACGAGCCTGATTACAGCGGAGACAGCACATGGTTCGGGGACGTAGAATACGGATCTGGCCATAATAATGAACTCGATATTTCCGGCTTTGTGAGCCCTGAAACGAAAAACAACCTGGATCTGGTCGCCTATGTCGTACAAGCATGGGAGAACAACTGGGGGTATGTGTGGGGAACCTATGGTAATGTGCTGACACAGTCCCTGTTTGACTACAAACTGGAACAGTACCCGGAGGGCGTCGGGGACTACAAAGACTTCATTGAGGACAACTGGCTGGGCCGCCGCACAGCGGACTGCGTTGGGCTGATCAAAGGCTATGGCTGGCTGGACACCTCTGACCTGACCATAGGCTATGCGGAAAACGGCGTGCCCGATTACAGTGCCAACCAGATGTACGACTATGCCATACATGATGGGGCAGCCGGCGAGGACTACGGCGAGATCGATACTATGCCTGAGATTCCCGGGATTATGCTCTGGAAAGATGGCCATGTGGGCGTCTACATTGGCGGCGGCTATGTCATCGAAGCCATGGGTACGAAATATGGTGTCGTCAAGACCGAGGTGGACGGCCGCGGCTGGGTCAGTTGGTGTAAACTTCCCTATCTCACATATTTGGAAAGCTGAGGAGGTGCCTGCATTGCTTGTTCGGAAAATGCGCCTTTTGCGCCACAAACATCATATCTATTTAACTGATCTGAGCAGGTTCTGCGGGCTGTCTCCCCAGCGCCTCAGTGAGATTGAACTGAATGTGGAGGGGCTGCTGCCAGCAACGGAGGAAAAAGTGCGGCAGGCCTTATATGCCGCAGCCGGCCAACGAGAGGCGGAACTCTCTTCTCTGAGAAGCGATCTGGAACGGTATGGAGACAGCCTCTTTGAAACAGTAAAGGAGTCTGATTATGCATTATGACGTCTACCATATCCCGGTCAACTTCACTGACGCCGGGCGTCTGTTCGGGCTGTTTGAGATTCGGAATGCTATTGAAGCGGTGCTGCTCACTGTACCTGTTCTCTTTGCCTGTATCGCGTTCCTGCCGCTGGCAGTGACGCCAAAAGTGGTGGTGACCATGATCCTTGTGGTGCCCCTGGGCGGGTTTGGCCTCATGGGGATCAGCGACGACAGCCTGACCCGGTGGCTGAGCTGCTGGTGGCGCTGGCGCAAACGGAGACGGCTTATGCTCTATCGGGGGGAGGTATTGTCCAAATGAACTTAAAAGAATTGATTTTCGGCGGCGGCGTCAAGAACGCCGGTGCCGCCGGCGCCTACCGGGACAGCATCCAGGCATGGCTTCCATTCAAAAGTATTGTTCACGGCATGGTCGTCACCAAGGATAACCGTTTTGTTAAAATCTGTGAGGTTCTGCCGGTCAATTTCTATCTCAAATCTCCAGCGGACCAAGAGAACATCATTGCCTCATTTGCGGCCTACCTGAAGGTCGCGCCAAACACGCTTCAAATCATGGTTCGTACACAGAAGGCAAATATGGACGACTATGTAGCCCGCATGAGGGCTTACGCCGAGGCGGAGGAAAACGAGAAATGCCGGGAGATGATCGAGGACAACATTGCTGAGGTGGACTGGCTGGGCGCCAGCACCGCTATCACTCGGCGCTTTTTCCTGGTATTCCAGTATGAGCCGC
>CALWKT010000124.1 GCA_944381335.1 uncultured Christensenellaceae bacterium | reverse complement strand
TGCGTGCCATACATAAGCTCTTTTCCTTTAATGGTGTGCTGATAGGCTGTTTTGAGCATATTGCTGGTGGCGTGGCCCATGCGCGTCATTGTGTATTTGCCTGGTGCGCCGATGGCCAGCATGAGCAAGGCGTTGACGTGGCGTAGATCGTGGAAGCGGAGTGGGGAAGCCCCTGCTCCTGGCAGATACGGACGAAACCGCTGTAGATGGCTTTTTCGGACATATTGATGATATGCTCTTTCGCGTGTGGCTGTGCGTCCAGCAGCTGCTTGATGTAGGCCGGGATATGGATAGCCTGTGTACTGTGGTATGTCTTGGTTCCTTTTTCGATCGGGCCGTCCTTTCCGATGACAACCGCCCTCTGAATATGGATGTAATCGCTGTCAACGTCTATCCATTTCAGTCCGAGTATCTCAGAGGCCCGCAGGAGATCGGCCTGGATCCAACATCCAAATAGGAAGAGATGCGCGCCTTTTGGCACGCATCTCTTCTGGTGGCTGACAGCCTGAAACTTTAGCGGACTGTTCCAAGCCCCTTCTGATCCAGCCATTTCCAAATCAGAGCGGCGATGTCCGCGTTGTTATTATCCATCATCAGCATGTGGGAGTTGCCGTAGATCCCCTGCTCCGGCAGGCTGAGCCAGGTGTAGTCCATACCATGCTGGTCCATATAAGCCCTCCAGCCGGGAGCATTTTCCCGCCCGTTCTGGGCCCAGGCGTGGACAGGTTCATATTCTGGAGACATGAAATCACCGTAGACATACAGCTGCGGGATCTCTTTCAAAGCAGACCAGTCCTCATCGACGGAGGGAAGACCTGCCCCCTCCACCAAGATCAGACCTTTGACAAACTGTGGGAACCGTCTGGCCGCCTCCCAGGCAAAGATGGCGCCCTGGCTGTGGGCCATAATGACCACGCCGTCCACATGCTCCTGCATCCGCTGCAGGTACTTGTCATAGGCGTCCATGGTCCACTCGTCGGAGGTGAGCCAGCGGGGCACACTCTGCATCATCAGCTGGTCATAGTACGCCACAGGAAAGCGGTTCCCCTCGTAAGGGACAGGATAGTTGACGCCCATTTTCAGGTTCAGCCAGCGGGACTCATAGGAGTGGAAGACCGGCGGGATGGGGTTGACCTCCGGGAACTTCGCCCAGCTGGCCCGGCCCCGCTCCACCGCGTCGGATACGAAGACATTGTAGCCGGCCCGCAGGAACAGGGTATCCCATCCCTCCCGGCCGTCGGGCGTGGTCTCCCAGGTGACGCCGGTCAGGCCGCCGCCGTGCCACATCAGAATGGGATAGGGGGCTCTCGGTTCTGCCAGCAGGGTGTACTGCACATACATCTGCTTGGTCCAGTGGGTGCCGTTGGGGTCGCTGTGGAAGATGAATTTGCCGCTGTAGGGGAAATCCTCTGTGGGAATGTCCTTCAGGGTGGTCCGTTCCCCGCCCACATGAAAGCTGCCGCGCTTGGCAACGCGAATGATATCGTCCATGAGGTCCCCTCCTTACAGAACGCTGATGCAGATGACACCAGCCAAGATGATGCCGACGGTCACAACTGCGAGAATCAAAATACCTTTGGACAGCGCCCACTTCTGGCCGTCACCGGAGAAGATGTCCGTGCCCAGCATGATGGCAGACTGGCCGGAACCGCAGGGCAGCAGACAGGCGGTCAGAGTGCCGATGCCAATGATGGGCGGCATGACAGAGACGTTGACGCCCTGCTGATACAAAGAGACGGCCAGAGGTGCCAGTGCAGTTAGGAAGAGGATGGCCGTCGCGGAGTTGGAGAAGAACTGGGTGACAAAGCAGCCGAGAATGGCCACGATGGCGATGATGGCCACAGGGCTCAGACCGCCGAAGAGATTCTCAAACACGGAGAAAAGCCAGTCAGACACGCCGGCTTCGTCGGCAGACAGGGCTCCGCCGATGGCCAGCACCGCGCCCACGGCAAAGATGATGCCCCAGTTGGTTCCGTTTTTGAATACATCGTTGATCTCGCAGATAGGCTCACCGTCGATCCGAATCAGGCACAGGATGGACACCGCAAAGGCCATGGCGAAGTACTGTCCCACGCCGCTGAGCAGGTCGTACACGGCGTTGCCCTGGGGGATCACCTGCAGGATGAAGGGATAGAAGAAGGTGATGACGATGCTGAGGAGCACAATGGCCTGCTTGGCGGACATCTTCTTGAATTCCTCTGTCTGAAGCAGGGACACGTCCAGGCTTTCCAGCTTGCCCATGTCGAAGCGGAACACGAACCGGGCCAGCAGCATCAGCAGGACAAAGCAGATCACAGAGATCATGACAGCCACGATGGTCCAGGTAGTGCCGCTGACAGCGGTACCGACGGTGTTCAGCTGGGCATCAAATATG
Organism: uncultured Christensenellaceae bacterium; assembly: GCA_944381335.1. Next base: position 1,526 of record CALWKT010000124.1, on the reverse strand, counting down.
CTGTTGTAAAGAACGGCATAGGGCTTGAAGGGATACATGATCTCCGTCACACCGGAGAGGGCCACGGTGGAGAGAAGCATAAAGCGGACCCAGTTGTGTTTTTTCTCCATGCCGGAGACCTCGCAGATGGCGCCCAGGATGGCGATCACCAGCAGAATGATGCCAAAGGAGCCAATGACGGAACCAATGATGATGATCGCCACCAAGAAAAATGCTGTAAAAAGGTAGGGGCGGCCATTGACGATCTTCCGGGACAGCAGCCAGCGGACCAGGAAGTCGCCGGTCTTGGACTGCTGGAAGATGTAGACCAGGATGAAGATGAAGATCATCAGGACGGTGATGGTGTTGCCCAGGGTGGCGGCCACCAGGGACTCCGGCGTGAAATAGCCCGGGATCAGGCAGCCCACCATGGCCACGGTGGACGGCAGCAGCAGGTTCCCCTGCAGAACGCTGAGCCAGATCCAGCCCACCATGATGCAAAGGTATTGAACGCCCATGCGAGTGACTGTAGACCAGGTTGGGATGAACTGCCCGAAAACGAAGATGAACAGCAGTGCCAGGATGGTCTGGATGAGCTTTGATGGGTTGCGCTTCATAGTGATCCTCCTTTATTTGAAAAAACTTTATCAGGGCAAGCGGCTGCGTCCAGCGAACCGGCCGCTAACTCTGACATTCAAATTTTAACAATACTGAAATTTAAATACAATTGAAATTATGAACAATCTTATGTAGACTATATTATAAATAATGACAAATTTCTTTAGGAAATTAAAGAAAAAACTGGGAAGTTAACAATAAAGTATTGAAAAATAATTTAATAATAATTACAAAAGCAGAAAAATATGAGATGAATTTCAGTGGCGAAAGTGTGTTGCAGTACCAAATTTATTTGCACTAAATAAAATAACACTAAACTTTCTGAAAAGCATAACGGAATCTGAAGAAAAGGCAAACCGTTTGACAATTTATGGTGAACCTTGTATGATAAATCACAGAAAATGGCTTTTTCCGGCTGCGGCAGTAGCCGGTCTGCTGGAACAAAGGGAGAACGCGATATGACACTGGGTGAAAGAATGCGGGCAGTCCGCAAGCAGCGTGGATATACTTTGAAAGAGGTTGCGGAGCGTGCTGGTTTTACGGCAAGCCTCATCAGTCAGATTGAGCGGGATCTGGTAGATCCTCCATTTTCTACGCTGAAGCGGATCGTCGGGGCGTTGGATCTGCCGTTGCTGACGTTGATCGATGAGGCGGCTTTTTTGGAGGTATTTGACCGGAACGCTGTCACCAGAAAGGACCAGCGGGTCCAAATCGGTACTACAGAGTACGGAGTGGTATACTCCCTGCTAAACCCCTATCGGGACAGAAAGATGGACATTCTGCTCTTGGAGGCCGAGGCGGGTGGATACAGCGGTCCATCCTGTCACACCCACAAGGGCGAGGAGTGTGAATTCGTGATCCAGGGGACCTTTGAAGTAGAGTGGGATGGGAACGTCTACCTCCTGCAAGAGGGGGATTCTATCTACATC
>CALWKT010000123.1 GCA_944381335.1 uncultured Christensenellaceae bacterium | reverse complement strand
CGGCCATGAGCTGCTGAATGACGAGGGACTGGTCAGGCTGGGAAGGGGGCACCGCAGGCGCTGGGGCGGGGGCAACCTGCGGTGCCGGGGAAGGCACCGGTTCAGGAGAGGAAACCGGTGCAGGGGTGGTGGTATTGGGTACGGGCGCAGGAGCCGGTGCCGGAGCAGGTTCAGGATGGGATTCATTCTGTATCGCCTGCATCTTTTCCTGTACGCTCTTAGAATACGGATTGATGGGCGCCCGGCGGAACGCGGGCGGGACAGCTACATTCTGCTGTTCAGTCGGCATCTGGCTCATGTTATCGCTCCTACTTGATAAATTGTCTCATGAACGAGGTAAACTCGTCCAACATCATGCTTCGACCAAGTTGCATCATTGCAGTATCGCGAAGCTCAGGTTTGGCAAGAGAGCCGACGGCAAGCTCAGTGAGCTTTTTCTTCTCCGCGTCGGCGGTCTTGGTGAAAAAGGAATAGAGGTCCATATACGCGCCGGAGGAAGCCAGAGCGTGAAACAGGGCCTCTACTTCTTTATTAGTCGTTAGGGACATACTTCAACCCAGTGATGGCCGAGCGGGGGTCGCTGCGGACAACGGACGGAGTGGGATTGGGAACTATCTTGGAGTTCTGACCCTTCACCACCGAGGGCTGAGTCACGGGTCGAGCGGGCTTGCGGGCGCCGCATCTGCTACATGCCATATCGCACCTCCTAGTATCTCATGCCCATGATACCGGCATACACGTCGCCGTGCGTTCCGGTGCGGGCTTCGGCATCGGCAATGAGCCGACGGCGATTCTTGCATTCGATCTCCCGCTGCGCAGCCGATGCACGGGTATCGGCTGAAGAAAGCAGCGGGTTATCTCGAAGGGTCATCTTCGGGTCGCGGATCTTGGACTCGACCGCCGAGGATTCTTCCATCACAGCACCGATAGCCATGAAGCAGCCCATAGTCCTACCCCTTATCAGTCATGGCGTAGACAGGGACGACACCGTCCACCATCTGCACCCACTTATCAGGCTTACCGAGGACACCGGTACGGTCGCCCGCCACCATAGTGGTCAGGGTATCGTTGCCGGAAGCGAAGGATACCATCTTGTCGGCAGGAATCCCGCCGGGACTTTCTACAATGAGCTGCGCGAGAATAGCCTTCGCAAGAGCAGCGAGCTGGTCAGGCTGCAAAGAAGCGAGGGCGTTAGCAATAGTAAAAGCGGAAGCATCGTCAATCTTGGTCAGCGACTGAAGCGTGCAGGAATCGAGCGTAGAACCGGTAAGCGTACCACGGGTCACTTCGGGGTTCAGCACTTCAGGGTTATTGATAGAGGCATCCGTGATGGAGCCGCCGGTCATGGTGACGTTGGTAGCTGTGCACAGGTCGATGACGGAGTTGGTAATCTTACCGGATACGAACTCGGAACTCTGAATAGTGGAGTTCGTAATCTGGCCGTTCACCATCGAAGAATTGACAATCGTACCGCCGTTCAGCGTATCGATACCGCCGCAGGAAGAAGCACCCATGGCTTTGACCTCCTAGAGGAAGAAGAGGTTGCTTATCTGGGAAGGCAGTTCGCTGGCTTTGATAAGTTCAGCATATACCTGTGCTTCCCCAATGGCCGTCGGGTCGTTCAGTTCCAACCGGTAGGACCCCGGCACGCCAATAATACCGAGATTGTTGCACGCGCTCAGAGTCCATGTACCATCGCAAGTCTGCACGATTTGGTCGACCACTTCCTCTGCTCGTGTGTTATCAATATCAAATATCCAGTCGCATTGCAAGTTTGCGTTACGACGCGCCTTGAACTCATGCACGAGGCGCTTCACGCAGACTACCTGAGGGCCGATAAAAGTCGTAGCCTCATCACGATACTTCTCGGCTTTGAAGTCTGTAGCATGGAGAATGCAGCAGTAGCCCGGAGGCACATTGAATACGCTGGAGAAGACCGTCTGATTGGTCGGTTCCCAGAGAGGAAACATACTCATATCAATCTCCCTATGACGAAACCGATGACGGCTCCGTAAATCAATCCGCGTACCGTGTTGCAACAGGCGCATCCCGTCTGCTGGAACGGGAACAGCCAATAGTCGCGGAAGAAATCATACACCTTGTTGGCAGGTTTCTCTGTCCCGTCATAGTAGTCGGAGCAGAAATTTATGTTGTCGATGAACCACTTACAGACACGCCCCTTCCATGTGGAAGGATCGGGATGAATCTGAGTCGAGTCAATCAGCTTCATGCCTCACCCCCGGATATGTCTGCCTGTACGCCTGCACCGGTCGGGCTGGGTGGAGCGGGGTTGGGATTGGGATTATCCCCAACCCCTCCCCCGCCGCCAGCGGGTATGGAAGGTACAGCGGGCTGGTTCATCTGGTCGATGATATCGTCGGGGATCCCAAGAGATCCTACGAGCTTCTTGATGCTCCAGCTCACCACCGGTGCGATATTCACCAGATTGCCAAGCTGCGCGCCGACGCTGCCGACTACCTGAAGAATCTCCATGGCGCTCTGCTTCTCCATCTCTTTCTGGAGAAGACCCTCAGCTCCACGGGTGACAATCTGCGAATCACCCTTCACGCCAGCATCTTCTGCGTAAATCATGTTGACGTTGTAGAGAAGATGACCGAGCGGGTCGAAGATGCCGTTGGAGATATTATCCACAGAAGCGTGGAGCGCCTTGGTAGCATTACCCTGTAAGAGATTCATGCCTCGGAAAGTACGCATGGCACCGGAGCCTACGGCTTCACCGTGCAGCGACGCGGGAATATTGGTCACGCGGTCGGCAAGCTGCATGAACATTTCCATAAGCTGCGAGTAGGCAGGAATGTTCGACGGAACGTTGAAGAACCTGAGCGCAGGCTGGTTGCTGTTCGTCACGTCCGAGTTCACCATGTACATCATGCCGGGCACGACATTACCGAGGTCGTTCTCGGAGAGGAACTCGCTGAGACGCTTGTAGTCGGCCTCGCAGAGCGGCGCAGAGGCGTTTGCCGCGTTACGCATGAGATAGCCCAGACAAGCGTGATAAGCGCGCTCTACGTCGCGCACACGCTGCGCGATGCCGTCTCCTGCAATACGGTCGCCACCGGTACGATAGAAACTCGCCGTGTACACGGGCCTCGTGTTCATTTTCGGGTCGCTCATGACCTGCACGCGAATGACGCGAT
>CALWKT010000122.1 GCA_944381335.1 uncultured Christensenellaceae bacterium | reverse complement strand
TGATGGGATATAATGTGCCGATATCCATATGGTCGGTTGTCGTTTCGGTAACCGTTGCCGTCATCGTCGGCATTGTTTCCGGATTAATGCCGGCGCTAAAAGCCATGCGCCTGAATCCGATAGATGCATTAAGATATCAATAAACAAAAAATCGTCAAATTTGTACTTGAAATTTGTCTATTTGCGTGGTATTATCCGGAAGAATTTAAACCAAACAAGAGGATAAGATGCTGGAAAATACTGCAAAACTAGCCAAAATAGAAGCCCAAAAAGCCGCTTACCGCGAACGTTGCCGCAATTTTGATGCCTTAAAAGAAGGCTTGATGAACAAATGTATTGCCGAAGAGCTGGATTTGGAAGACCGCCAGCTGGAAAGCGTCTTGAAGTTAGTTGAAACCGATGAGGACAATTATTCATTAAGCCACGGCTATTTCCACGCCTGCACCGCATTCGGTAAAACATACCTTATGATGGCGCTGGCGGAAGGCTACCGCGCCAAAGAGCCGTATAAAAAAATCATCGTCCTGGAAGAAAACGCCAAAGTCCTGGAACAGGTAAAGCAGGATTTTATGGACAAGACCCCGTTTGCCGCAGAAGACATCGGCGCTTTTTACGGTAAGGAAAAATCCGTTTCCGCGCCGGTAATCGTCGCCACTTACGCCTCAATGGAAAAAATGGTAAAAGCCGTCGGCAAGGAAAATATCGGCCTGGTGCTGTGTGATGAAGCGCACCACATTTTGTCCGAGAACCGCCAACGCGTTGCCAAAGAGTTTGACCGCGCATGTTTGTATGGCTTTACCGCCACCCCAGATTATGATGAAGACAGGAATTGCGCCAAAGTTTTCGGCAAGATTATCGATTCGGTAGCCTTGCGTGAGGGTGTGGAGCAGGGGTTGCTCTGCAGTTTCAAAAACGGTTAGTTCGTCTCCAATATTCCGGTGGATTTAAGCGGCGCCCTAAACAACAGCGGCGATTATGACGGCGAAAAGCTGGCGGAAATCCTCAAACAGTCGCATTTAAACGGCATCCGCGAAGAGCTGGCGAATTTCTATCTGTCGGGCGAAGATCCGGACATCGGCACGCTCCGGGGCAAAAAGATGATTGTCAACGCTCCGAACCAGCACGAAGCGGACGAGCTGGCAAAAGTATTCAACCAAACCGCCGGTTATAACGTCGCCCGCGCTTATCATACCAACACCGGCGAACAGCCGCTGGCGGAATTTAATCAGGGCAGATTTCCGGTTTTGATACAGGTCAACCGTGTGACGGAAGGCTACTCCAACAACAAAGTTGAAATCTGCATTAACTACCCGACCGCGAGCAAAGTCCGCTCGGCGCAGCGCGGCGGGCGCGCCCTGCGGCGGGATAAGGAAAACCCCGACAAACTGGCGCTGATAATGGATATTGCGTTTAAGCGGAACAATGAAAAGAGCGATTTGGAGGAGATTCGCGCCAATGGGCAGGTCTTGTTTCAGGATATCGCCGGCGATGTGGAAATGCTTTCGCCAGTCCGCCTTGCCAAAATAGCGGATGAAAGAGAGAGTTCCCGCAAGCGCCGACAAACCGAAAAGGAGGAAAAAGATACCCTCGCTCCTGACCGGTTGTTCAAAACCGTCGTGAACGTAAAAGAATTATATGATATGCGCCTCACTCTCCTGGAGAATGATGAAAAGAACACCCCCGTCCGCGCCAAACTGGCAAGTGATTTGGATATGAACACATTTCAAGGTAGATGGTCATGCCGGCAAAATGGCGCAGTAATAGGGAAAAAAAATAAAAGCGGCTTATTTAAGCAGTTGCAGCAGCAACAGCCGAAGCTGTTTACTTCTGTTCAGGCCGGTTCAACCAAATCTTACGTCATCGCCAAAGAAAACATCTCCGCTTTCAAACAGGCATTGGCGGAAAAGGGTTACGAAGTTACGGATCCAGGAGAACGGCCTCGTGCCAAGCTGGCAAGTGATTTGGATATGCGCACATTTCAAGTGAGATGGTCATGCCGGCAAAACGGCAAAGCGCTAAGACCAAAAAACAAAAGCGGCTTGTTTAAGCAGTTGCAGCAGCAACAGCCGAAGCTGTTTACTTCTGTTCAGGTCGGTTCAACCCAATCTTACGTCATCGCCAAAGAAAACATCCCAGCTTTCAAACAGGCTTTGGCGGAAATGGGTTACGAAGTTACGGATCCGGAAGAGAGAACTACCAATGTTTTCCGCGCCAAGCTGGCAAGTGATTTGGATATACGTATATTCAAAAATAGATGGTCATGCCGGCAAAACGGCAAAGCGCTAAGCCCAAAAAACAAAAGCGGCTTGTTTAAGCAGTTACAGCAACAACAGCCGGAGCTGTTTACTTCTGTTCAGGCCGGTTCAACCCAATCTTATGTCATCGCCAAAGAAAATATCCCTGCTTTCAAACAGGCTTTGGCGGAAATGGGTTATGAAGTTATGGATACAGAAGAACGGCCTCGATCCAAGCTGGCAAGTGATTTGGATATGTACACATTTCAACAGAGATGGTCATGCCGGCAAAATGGCGCAGTAATAGGGCAAAAAAATAAAAACGGCTTATTTAAACTGTTGCAGCAGCAACAGCCGGAGCTGTTTACTTGTATTCAGTCCGGTACAAATCAATCTTATGTCATCGCCAAAGAAAAAATCCCGGATTTCAAACAGGCTTTGGCGGAAATGGGTTATGAAGCCCTTTCCCCGTGGGATAAATTGCATGAGGCGCAGAAAAAAGCCGCCGCTGCCCACACGCCGGCAGAAAAGCAGAAATATTTTGCCGCGGCGCGCCAAATCTTCCGCGCTCTTAATCCGCAGCTGGAGAAACAAAACCTCTGCGCCGCCTGCCAACAAAAAATTTCCGCCGGCCGCTGATATTTCTCAAACGCACAGAATAAGCGCACATAGAATAAAGCGCACATACAAAAAAGAGCCTCCGCCGGGGCTCTTTTCCATATCGCCGCTATCATGACGCGCGCTAAGCCCTTTCGCCACGGAGTCGCTTATATGCTTTTTCATAGCCGATGAGCGGCAGCAATGTTTTCAATTCCGGCCCGTCCGCCAGTCCGGTCAACGCCATGCGTATCGGGTGAAACAAATCTTTCCCCTTGCGCCCGCTTGCCGTTTTAACCGCGTTAATCCACGCGCCGAACGTCGCCTCGTCAAACTCGCCTGGCGGCAGCAGTTTCGCAGCTTGCGCCAAAAATGCCGCATCTTCCATAATCGGTTCAATCTCTTTGTTGCAGATATTGTCCCACAATAAAACGTCTTTCGCCACTTCCAAGTTGCCTTTAACGTCAT
>CALWKT010000121.1 GCA_944381335.1 uncultured Christensenellaceae bacterium | reverse complement strand
CGTTAGCCTGTCCGCAATACGCGCCCGTTTCGACGGTCACTTCTCTGCCGCCGATCTGAGTGGAAAAAATCTTTCTTTCCATTACTAACCTCCAATTAGTACGTTGTATATACCTTTATTTTTTATCGGATGAGCCGCGTGTTTTGAGCCCCGCGGAAGGCTTTCGCACAGAAAAACGGGGTTGCCGAAATCGACACCCCCGTTGCCTTTTACTTTCTCAGACCCAGCTTGGCGATCAAAGCGCGGTAACGCTCAATGTCGCTTTCCTTGAGATAGTTGAGCATATTGCGTCTCTTGCCGACCATCTGCTTGAGACCTCTCATGCTGTGAAAGTCTTTCTTGTGCACCGCGAAGTGCTCGTTGAGCTGTTCGATTCTTGCGGTGAGAAGCGCGATCTGAACTTCGGGAGATCCCGTGTCGCCTTCATGCTGTGCGTACTGAGCAATGATCTGCTCTTTGGTAAGATTCTTTTCCATTGTTTTGCCTCCTTCGTTGGAAAATTAATTTGCCTGCGACTGAGAAAGACATCGGAGTTTTTGACTATCCCGGTCGAGGTACATTAAGTATATTAGCATAAATAAAAATATTAATCAACAAAAAAGCGAGCGAAAATAAAAGTTTTTTACCTGTATGGCAATATGTCAAAGTCATACGCAAGCGGCGCGGTCTCCGCGACGAAGAAGGACGCCGGATGCGGAAATTTCAATGTATCGGCGGCGGAAAAACGCTGGAGAGATCGTCTTTGTCGGCGCGGTAAACCGTGAAAAAGATAAGACGTCACAGCGCGATTGCGACTGAAGCCGGCTCCGATACACACTCCGGCACGCTCGGTTCCGCGTTATTTTTCCGAAAGGAAAAAGCTCCGTTTTTTTGCGGCAACTTCCTCTCCTCTCTCAAGATACACGTCAAGACCCTTGGGGTTTGCGCATCTTTCGAGCCTGTTTTCCTGAATGTTGAGAAGCTTTGAAATGCCGCCCGCGCCGTTAGCGACGATCGTCGTCGTCTCCTCCATGATGTCTACGTTGTAAATGCAGAATTTGCCGGGCTTTGCGTATCCGACGTTTTCAAGATTGCCGCTGACGTATTTCTGACGGTACATATAATACGGCGTATATCCCGCCTCGGCGACAGCCGCTCTCGCATAATCGACCATCCTTGCGGCGAGATCGTCCGAAGTATTGTCGTACCCGCCCACCTTAAGCACCGAGCCTTTTTTGAGTGCAAGTGTGTGCACCGTGATATTCTCGGGCGAAAGTTTAATCGCTTCGTCTACCGAGCGTCTGAAATCGTCGAAGCCTTCTCCCGGAAGCATGGCGATCAGATCTGTGTTTATATCGAAAAAATATCTGCGCGCCATGGCATACGCCGAATAAATATCTTCGACGGTGTGTCTGCGACCTATCGCGTCCAGAGTGGACTGATTGAACGACTGCGGATTGATCGAAATGCGGGTGACTCCCGTTTTATCCATAATTTTTAGTTTGTTTTCGGTTATCGTATCCGGTCTTCCCGCTTCTACGGTAAACTCGCTCTGACCGAAAGAACAAAGGGAAAGGATGCTCTCGAACTCGTCGTCCGGAATACAAGTGGGAGTGCCTCCTCCGACATATACGCTCCTGATCCTGAAGCCGCAATCTTCGACAAGCTTTCTGCAATCGGTCAGTTCGCTTCTGAGAAGCTCGCAGTACCTCGGAACAAATCTTTTCACCCTTGACATTTCAGCCGAGATGAAAGAACAGTATACGCATCTGGTAGGACATATCGGAATGTTTACGAAAACGTCCGCAACGCCGTCTTCCCTGAGATAGACGGAGGACTGATTTTCTACTATCTGAGAAACGAGAGAGGTCTTTTCTCCGCTTACCCTGAGATTCTCTCTGAATATCCTTTCAGCATCTAGCCCTCTCTTTTTCATATCGTGAAAAAGCTTGGTCGGACGTATGCCCGTGAGCGATCCGTACGGCAGGCTTACGCCGGATATGATTTTCAGCACGTCGTACAGCGCAATCTTTGAAATTCGCTTGATTTGGGCAATTTTAGCCAGTCTATTTCTTGATATATCTATTTTTCGAGTTATTTTATAATAATTTTCAGGCAAATACTCGGATGAAATAATAACCGTCAGTTGATCTCCACTCTCTTTCAACGAAAGCGTCAGTTCCTTTCCGTCCTCGCAATTAACGACGTGAGGCTCAAATTCCCTGACCAGCTCCATGTAGTCTGCGTAATATTTTTCTTCAGTCGTTTTAAAACAAATTTTCATAGCTGTCGGTAAGTACGGGATTGTGTTTTCTTTCGTAAGACAGAGCGCTGTCTTCTTCGTGCCCGCAAAGAAGTTTATAATCTCCTTTCAAAGCGAAAAGTCTTTCAGCGCTCTTTTTAAGCGTTAAAAAATCGCCGTCGTAATTGTCGAATCTGCCGTAACTGTTTCTGAACAGAAGATCGCCGCAGAAGATGTAGTCATAGACGATATAGGAAACAGATCCCGCGCTGTGCCCGGGCGTGTGCATCACTTCTACCCTGACGCCTGCGACCGTAAGCACGTCGCCGTCTTTGACTTTTACGTCAACGTCAAAATGAGGGACCCTGTTCACCCCGTACGCAGAGAAATTCTTCCTGCCGTCGTCAATCTTTTCGATATCCGATTCGTGCATATAAATTTTTGCGCCGGTTGCGTCCTTCAAAGCCTTTACGCCCATGATATGATCGTAGTGCCCGTGAGTTATCAGTATTCCTTTTATCTGAACTCCGTTGTTTTTCGCCGCCTGCAATATCAGTTTTTCGTCTACGCAGTCAACGACGAAACCTTCTTTTGAATTTTCGTCGTAAACAAGATAGCAATTGGTAAAATACGTCGTTTTTACTACCTTCATCAGCTTTTCTCCGTTATTTGTCAATTATCATCGTGACGGGTCCGTCATTGGACATATCGATGTGCATATGCTCGCCGAATACTCCGCTCGCCACCTTGCCGAGCATCAGTTCAAACTTCTTCAGCGTGTAATCGTACATCGGCTTTGCCACGCCGAAATGCGCAGATTTCGAAAAATCGGGACGTCTGCCCGTCGCCGCGTTCCCGTAAAGCGTAAAATTGGAAACGCACATCACTTCTCCGCCGACGTCTTTCAGCGTCTTGTTGAGTTTTCCGTTCTCGTCGCGGAATATCCTCATTCCCACTATCCTGTCGACCACGTAGTCAATCTTCTTTTCGTCGTCGCCATCGGTATAGCCCACAAGAACCAGAAATCCCTCTCCGATCTCTGATATCTTTTCTCCGCCCACGGTCAACGTGGCGCTGTTCACTCTTTGAATTACCGCTCTCATGTTTTATCCTTTCGCCGCGATGCGGCAGATATTTGTTTTTTCTGTTCTGCGATCGGCTTTTCGCCTTTGTCCGTATCGATCCTGATCGCAAAGCTGTTTTTCCGCACAGACCGGGACCCCGCCGCAGTTCTGTTCCGAACTAACCGCGCCGCATAAGTTTTAGTACGTATCG
>CALWKT010000120.1 GCA_944381335.1 uncultured Christensenellaceae bacterium | reverse complement strand
AAACAAGCCAAACGACGCAGGAAATACTTGCCGTATTGTCAAGGTTTTTAACACAGCATTCGCCGAAAGCGACCGCCCACAGCCCGCGACCACCGTTCCCTTTGACAACCAGAAAAAAAACAAGGCGGACTTTCGTCCGCCCCGTCCTATAGCAGCCTACCCCCTTCGTTTGCATGCGCTTTTGCGCACACCTCCGAGCCGTATGGCTGTGTCGGCTATGTAATTACGCTCCGCAGAAACAAGCGCAAAGCGAGTCTTTTCTCAGTTCTCCATGCGGAAACGTTCGTTGTTTCTGACAAGTTCGTCAAACGTTACCGGCATATATCCGTTGACATCGACGCCTGCGTTGAGCGCGTTGTCCATTGTCTTCAGATAACTCCAGTAAGGGCGCTTAGTGTTGTTGTGCATATGCCCGTGGATAAGGAATTTGCCCTCAAACGCCAGCATCGGAAAATGACAAAGGGTTGCCTTTCCCCTTCCCGTATTTATCACCGTATACGACGACCATCCGATAAAATACTTTGACAGATCTACGCCGCCGATCCACGAACGGTCGTGGTTGCCGATTATCAGATACTTATTCCCTTTCAGCCTTTTCAGAAACTCTTCGGGAGAGACTTTGGAGCGGTATGCGAAATCTCCGACAATGTACACCGTATCGTTTTTATGCACCCTGCCGTTCCATGCGGAAACAAGCGCCTCGTTCATCTCCTCTGCGTCTGAAAAAGGCCGATTGCACATTTTGATCACATTCTCGTGACCGAGATGCAGATCACTTGTAAAAAAAATCATGATACCTCCTCCAAACGCCGACGTGTCCGGTCGGGACAATAAAAAAAGCAAGCCTAAGTTTGCCTTGTATCAAACCCGACAGATTATAAACAGTATTTATATTATACGTTTGTAACTTTTGGTTGTCAAGTTTAATTTTATAAATTTTTAGAATATTTCAGGATATTTTATTCCGGCAAGCAAAACGAAGACAAAAAAGACAAATCCACGCGTTCCGCGTCTTAAACATAGCGATGTCCTTCCCGGATATTTTAACACGGTTTTCAAATTAAATATACAATACAAACAAAAAAGGACGGGCGTTGCGCCCGTCCGTGCCGATTTCAAACGATTACGCGTTGAGGATCTCGGTAGCCTTGCCTGCACAGCCGAGAACTTCGGTCAGCTTATGCTTGACAATGTACTTGATGTTCGCTCTCGCGTCGCCCAGGTACTGTCTGGGGTCGAAGTGATCCGGATGCTCGACGAAGTGCTTGCGGATGCCTGCGGTGCAAGCCATACGCAGGTCGCTGTCGATGTTGATCTTGCAGACAGCCATGGAAGCCGCCTTTCTCAGCATATCTGCGGGCACGCCGATCGCGTCTTTGAGTGCGCCGCCGTTCTCGTTGATGATCTTGACGAATTCCTGCGGAACGGAAGATGCGCCGTGCAGGACTATCGGGAAATTGTGCAGTCTCTTCGCAACTTCTTCGAGAATGTCGAATCTGAGCTGCGGCTTGGTGCCCGGCTTGAACTTGTAAGCGCCGTGAGAAGTGCCGATCGCGATAGCAAGGCTGTCAACGCCGGTCTTGGTGACGAACTCTTCGACTTCTTCGGGTCTGGTGTAGGAGCTGTCCTCAGCGGAGACATTTACTTCGTCTTCAACGCCTGCGAGTCTTCCCAGCTCGCCCTCAACGACGACGCCGTGGTCGTGAGCATACTCGACTACCTTGCGGGTAAGCTCGATGTTGTCCTTGAACGCGTGGTGGCTGCCGTCGATCATGACGGAGTTGAAACCGCCGTCGATACAGCTCTTGCAAAGCTCGAACGTATCGCCGTGGTCGAGGTGCAGGCAGATGGGCAGATGGCTGACTTCTTCAGCAGCCTCTACCATCTTGCGCAGATAGGTGGGGTTAGCGTACTTTCTCGCGCCGGAAGAAACCTGAAGAATGAGCGGAGCGTTCTCCTCGGTTGCCGCTTCTACGATACCCTGAATGATTTCCATATTGTTTACGTTGAAAGCGCCGATAGCGTAACCGCCCTCGTATGCCTTCTTAAACATGCTGGCAGATGTAACCAATGGCATAAAAAATTACCTCCAAAAAATTGTTATCCTGTTTCGTATTGCGCCTTTAGGCGTTATTACCGTGTCTGTGCGGGATCGCCGCATCGCTTATATCTTATCACAATGTTAAAAAAATTACAATGCTTTGCATAGATTTTAGCGGTTTTCTTGATTTTGCGCTTTTCAGGCGAGATTTTCGGGATTCAGCCCTTTGAGTTCGTCCACGACAAACACGCCGTCCTTCCTGATCAGCCTGTCGTCGAAATAGATCTCGCCGCCGCCGAACGCCTTGGTCTGCACAAGCACGAGATCCCAGTGGATCGCGCTCCTGTTGCCGTTGAACGCGTCGTCGTAGCAGCTGCCCGGCGTAAAGTGGATGCTGCCGCTGATCTTCTCGTCGAACAGGATGTCGCCCATAGCCTTGGTGACGAACGGGTTCACGCCGATGGCGAATTCTCCGACGTACCTTGAACCTTCGTCAGTATCGAAGATCTTGTTGATCGCCTCAGTATCGTTGGCGGTCGCTTCAATTATCTTGCCGTCCTTGAAAAGGAGGGATACGTTTTCAAATTTTATGCCGTCCTTGCTCGTAGGCACGTTATAAGTTATCCTGCCGTTCACGCTATTCTTGACCGGCGCGGTATAAACCTCTCCGTCAGGGATGTTTCTGAGACCGCAGCACTTGACGCCGCCGATCCCCTTGATAGAAAAGCTGAGGTCGGTGCCGGGTCCGACGATGCGGACTTTATCCGTCTTGTTCATCAGCTCGACAAGCGGAGTCATCGCCTCGCCCATCTTGCGGTAATCGAGATTGCAGACGTCGAAATAAAAGTCTTCGAAACTTTCGGTGCTCATTGCGGACATCGCGCTCATGCCCTGGGTGGGGTATCTGAGCACGACCCACTTGGTGTGAGCGACGCGTCTGTCGTGATGAACGGGAAGCGAATAGAACTTGCTGTATGCGCCCATCCTTGACGCGTCTATATCGCAGGTCTCGTAAGCGTTCTCGCCGCCGCGGATGCCGATGTATGCATCCATCTTGTCCATCTTGGCGCAGTCGAATTCCGCCATCTTCTTAGCGAGAGTTTCGTCCATGCCCTTCATCAGCTCCCGCTGTATGCGGTTGTCGAACACGCTGACGAACGGATAGCCGCCCGCCGCATAGACCTCTTTGACCACGCAGTTCACCAGCTGATAATCAATGCCGAACGCTTCGATCAGGACGTTTTCGCCCTTCTGAACGTTGCACGAATAATTAACCAGATTTTTTGCAAGGGTTTCAATCCTCTTGTCCACTAACATTTTGTCTTTCTCCTTCCGCCTTCAGGCGATACGTACAGATTGCTTATTGTACGCAAAATATTTTCTGCCCCGGCAACTTTTCCGCCCGGACGCTTTGGTTCGAAATCCGGTGACGTATGAAGTTTTCCAAGGCGCGCTTTTTCTGAAAATTTTCCTGCCCGTGTAGATTTACATTCTTTTGGGAGCCGAGATCCCGAGAAGCGTAAGTCCGCTTTCGATGACCTGTTTCGTTGCCGCGACAAGCGCGAGTCTCGCGTTCCTGACGTCGGGTGCGGCGTCTTTTATATTGTGTTCGAAATAGAATTTGTTGAACGCCTGAGCGATGTCGACGATCTGCCTTGTAACTATGCTGGGCTCGTACTTCTCTCCCGCGGCGCGCACGCTTCCGGGATACTTCTCAAGCGCCTTGACGAGCGCGTAAGCCTCGTCGTTTGCTATGCCGTCCTCATTGTAGTCGTCGCCTTCCGAAACGCACTTTTCAAGAAGCGAACAGCAACGCGCGTACGTATACTGCACGTACGGTCCGGTCTCTCCGTCGAAATTGAGCACCTTGTCATAGTCGAACACGACGTCCTTAATCCTGCCGTTGAACAGCATTGCGAACACTGCCGCGCCCACGCCGACCTGCTCTGCGGTCTTCTCTTTGTC
>CALWKT010000119.1 GCA_944381335.1 uncultured Christensenellaceae bacterium | reverse complement strand
TGGTAGACAGGCATACGTCTCCTTCTTTGAGCCTCTCGTCCGGATTTTCCAGCTGCCAGCCGTCTGAGATCTTCTGCTTGAAGATGCCGTAATCGTACCTGATCGAGAAGCCGCTGGCAACGTAATTCAGGTTGGTCAGAGACTCCATATACGCCGCGGCAAGTCTGCCGAGACCGCCGTTGCCGAGACCCGCGTCCGGCTCAATGGCATAAAGGTCGTTGAGGTTGAAACCGTAATGCTCGACGGCTTTTGCAAAGACGTCGGTCATTCCGAGGTTGAACAGGTGGTTTTTCAAAGACCTGCCGAGCAAAAATTCCATGGACATATAGTAAACCTGCTTGGTCTTCTGCTCTTTTCTTCTTCTTTTAAAGTCAAGTCTTTTTTCGGTCAATATGTCTCTTACCGCCATACATACTGCACGGTAAGCCTGCGCAGGACTTGCGTCTGCGAGCGGTTTGCCGAAATAGGTCTGAGATTTCATTTCCAGAATCTCTTCGATTTTCTTTGTATTAAGTTTTTGTTCCATATATTCTCCGTTAAAAAACTTTGTAAAGGCTTGCCTTCCAAGACAAGCCTTTATTTATCGCACAATAATTGTATTATAAACTAAATTTTGCCTTTTGTATAGCAAATGATACTTTATTAAGCTACTTTTACAGATTTTCGTACAAAGCAATATACTGTTTGCAGATGTTGTTCCAGGAGAAATCCTGACTCATCGCGTTCTGAACCAGTTGCTTCCAGTCTTCCTTGTAATCGTAATAGAGTCCCACAGCTCTTTCGATCGCATAAAGCATATCGTGAGCGTTGTACGAATAGAAGGTGAAACCGGTACCCTGACGGGTCGCTCCGTTGTAAGGCACAACCGTGTCTTTGAGACCGCCCGTCTCTCTTACGATCGGGATCGTGCCGTATCTCATGGAGATCATCTGGCTGAGACCGCACGGCTCGAACTTGCTGGGCATCAGGAATATATCCGCGCCCGCATAGATCTTGCTCGCGAGATCGCCCGAGAACCCGAGCACCGCGCGCAGTTTGTCCGGGAAGCGTTTCTGCATATCCTTGAGCAAGGACTCATACTTCCAGTCTCCGCTGCCGAGCACGACCATCTGAACGCCCTTGGAAAGAATTTCTTCAAAAACGTTCGCAATGAGCTCCATGCCCTTCTGCTCGGTAAGACGGGTGACCATACCGATAATTGGCACGTTGGGGTTCTGATCGAGATTGAGCATCTGCTGAAGCCCTTTCTTGTTCGCCGCCTTGTCCGCGACGGTGTCCTTGTCGTAATTCTTGAAAAGCGCCTTGTCGGTCGCGGGATTGTTGGTGTCAACGTCTATGCCGTTGATGATGCCTGAGAGTTTATACTTTCTGGCGCCGAGAATATCCTGCAGACCGAAACTGTAATAGCTGTTGAGTATCTCGCCGGCATACGTGGGCGACACGGTGGTGACCTTGTTGGAGCACTCGATCGCGCCCTTCATGAAGTTGACGCAGTTCTGATACTGCACAAGCGATTTCTTGTCAGCGGGAAGTCCCAGGATGTCGTCGCATATCTCGTTTCCGTACTTGCCCTGGAACTGGATGTTGTGTATCGTGAATACGGTACGCGCGTTCTTGCAATAAGGAACGTTGCGGTAATACACGTCGAGGTATACCGGAGTAAGACCCGTGTGCCAGTCATGGCAATGTATTATGTCGGGCGTAAAGTCCATTATCGGAAGCGCTTCGAGCGCCGCCTTGGAGAAGAACGCGAACCTCTCAGCGTCGTCGTAATGACCGTAAAGCCCGTTTCTCTTGAAGTAATATTCGTTGTCGAGGAAGTAATAGGTCACGCCGTCGTATTTCTGCGTGAATACGCCGCAATACTGATATCTCCACGCAAGCGAAACATAACAGCAACCGAGGTACTGCATCGTCGTCCTGAACTTGTCGGGGATGTTGAAGTAAAGCGGAAGAACGACTCTTACGTCGTATCCTTCTTTTACCAGCGCTTTCGGGAGCGCCGCGGCAACGTCTCCGAGACCGCCCGTCTTGACGTACGGCAAAGCCTCTGCCGCAACGAACAGTATCTTTTTCTTGTACTGTTTATCTGCGGGTTTCGCCTCTGCTTTTTCAGTCTTTACTTCGTCAGTCTTGTCTTTTTCTGCCGCCTTTTCCGCGGCTTTGGGTTGAGCCGCCTTTTCAGTCGGGTTCTCCTCTTTTTTTGCCTCGTCGGCATTGCTTTCTTTGGCAGGTTTCTTCGCCGCTTTAGTCTTCTTTCCTGCGGCTTTGCCGGCAGCCGGAGCGGGTTTTTCATCAGCCTTCTTTACGGTTTCAGCAACCTTTTCCTCAGCTTTGGCAACTGCGTTTTCTGTTTTTTCTTCCGCCTTTACCGCAACGGCTTCTGACTTTTTGACAACATTTTCCGCCTTTTTTGCAGCCGGTTTTTCTTCAACCTTTTCTTTTGCTTCGGAAACTGCCGGAACAACTTTTTCTTCTGCCGCAACGGCTTTCTTTGTCTGAGCTTTTTTAGCCATTCTTCTTTCTCCTGTTTTTTTGTTAGACTACTTTATTCTTGACGATGACGACCGGGTAATTCTGAGAACCGCTGATCGTCTTGTCCTCGGTAACGGTCCCGTCTTTGTCCGTTATCGTATATTTAAGTTCGGAATACTTCATGATATGACCGTTTTCCATAACTATCGAATTGGAGATCTCCGCGCCTTCTTCGACCACGCCGCCACGGAAAAGTATGCTGTTTTCAACTTTACCGGCTATGTCGCAACCGTCTGCAATCAGTGAATTCTTGACCTCTGCGCCCTCTCTGTACAGCGTGGGTACGGAGTCTTTGACCTTGGTGAATATCTTGCCGTAGCGATAGAACAGGTCGTTCCTGATCGCGGGATCGAGGATCTTCATGCTCTCGGTATAATATGATTTCACGTCGTCTATTATCGCCGCATAGCCCTCCACATGGTAGCAGTAGATGGACAGAGAATCCACTTTCTGCTGGATGATATTCTTTTCGAAATCGAGGTTTCCTCTCTCGTAAGAATCGGTGATCAGGCTCATCAGCAGGCTTTTCTTTATCAGATAGATGTTGAGACCCACCTCACAGCTCTCGTCGGACGCATTGGCAGTCAGCCTTACCCCCGTGACTCTTCCGGTGAAGTCCTTGTCGACGAGCACTCTCTTGGAGGACGTGGGATGCGACGTGTAAGTCAGCATCGTGATGTCCGCTCCGTTTGAGACGTGGTGATTGTAAACGTCCTCAAAGTCTATGTTTGAAGCGATATTGCTGTTGGTGACGATGACGTATTCCTCGCTCGCCCTCTCCATATAATCGAGGATGCCGTACATCGCCTCGATCTTGCCTTTGAACATACTGCGCGACGTATTGGAAGAATAAGGCGAGAAGATCGCAATGCCGCTGTTCTTGCGGTTGAGGTCCCAGTCTCTGCCCATTCTGAGGTGGTCGGTTAGCGAGGAGTAATTGCTCCTGGTGACGATGCCGATCGTCGTGATATTGCTGTTTACCAGGTTGGACAGCGTAAAATCTATAAAGCGGTATCTGCCGCAGAACGGAAGCGACGCCGTCGTTCTGTGAATTGTCAGTTCGTTGAGTTTGGTCTCGTTGTCGCTTGCGAAAACTATACTCATTATCAGATTGTTCATACTTTCCTCCCTTAATCGACCATTGCTTTTACGGGAACTATCTGACCCGCTTTCACCTGAGCTCCCGGCCCGACGACGGTGATCTGCCATTCGCCCTTAACCATACCCGTCTGAGTATCTCCGACCTTTGCGTTCTCTCCGATCACGGCGCCGTCGCCGACGATGGCGTATCTGACTACCGCGCCTGACTTGATGACCGCGCCCGGCATGATCGTGCTGTCTTCGATTATCGCGCCATCTTCAACCTTTACGCAGGAAGAAATGACGCTGTTTCTGATCGTGCCGTCGATCTCGCAACCCTCGGTGACGAGAGAATTGACGACGACCGCATGATCGCCCATATAATGAGGAGGCTCCGCCGCGTTTCTCGCGTATATCTTCCAGCTGCTGTCCTCAAGGCGCAGACCGCTCTTCTTGTCGAGAAGGTCCATGTTCGCCTCCCAGAGACTGGATATCGTGCCGACGTCTTTCCAGTAGCCGTCGAACCTGTAAGCGAACAGTTTCTGTCCGTCTTTGAGCATGTTGGGGATTATGTTCTTGCCGAAGTCGTTGCTGCTGTTTTCGTCCGCCTCGTCTTCGATAAGATATTTCTTGAGTTCCTTCCAGGTAAAGATGTATATGCCCATCGAAGCGTTGGTGCTCGTGGGCTGTTTGGGCTTCTCCTCGAACTCGTAGACCGAGCCGTCGGGATTGGTGTTCATGATGCCGAAACGCGAAGCTTCTTCAAGGCTGACGTTGATGACCGCGATCGTGCAAGCCGCGCCCTTTTTCTTGTGGTAATCGAGCATCTGCGAATAGTCCATCTTGTATATGTGGTCACCCGAAAGCACGAGAACGTACTCGGGAGAGAACTTGTCGACGAACTCGATGTTCTGATAAATCGCGTTTGCGGTGCCCTTGTACCAGTCAGACTTTGCACTCTTCATGTACGGGGGCAGAACGTATACGCCGCCGTTGAGCCTGTCCAGGTCCCAGGGCTGACCGTTGCCGATATACTGGTTGAGCGCGAAAGGTCTGTACTGAGTAAGCACGCCTATCGTGTCGATATTCGAGTTGATGCAGTTTGACAGCGGAAAGTCTATGATCTTATACTTTCCTCCGAAAGATACCGCCGGCTTTGCAAGGTTCGCGGTCAGGCTGTAAAGTCTGGTGCCCTGACCTCCTGCGAGAAGCATAGCTACACACTCTTTGTTGTTGGAATACATAATCTCCTCCTCATCAAATATGTCGTGGCTCACGCCACAATTGTATTATTTTTCATTTTGCGGCCTTTTCGACCTTTTTCTTCCTCTTTTTAGACTTGCCCGGTTTGAGGTAAACGACGCTGTTGGGAGCGACGTCGACGCTGATATACTGCCCGAAACCGTGCATCTCTCCATCGAAAGGCTCATACTTCGTCACGCCGGAATTGCCTCCGTACCTGGGAGAATTGCTGTCAAGCCTGACGTCGTAATATTTATACTCGGGCACGCCGAGGCAGTAGTTCTGCCTCCTCACCGGGCTGAAATTGATCACCGCAACGGTGTAATCGCCGTTCTTCGCTTCGCGCTTGAACGCCACGATGTTCTGAGTGTTGTCGTCCACGCATATCCACTTGAAGCCGTCGTAGCTGCAATCTTCTTCGTACATTTCCTTGTGCGCGAGATAATACGCGTTCAGATCCTTGACGAAATTGTGCAGGTTGCGGTGGCTGTCGTAGTCCAGAAGGAACCAGTCGAGCTGCTTTTTGTAGTCCCACTCTATGAACTGCCCGAACTCGCCGCCCATGAACAGAAGCTTCTTGCCGGGATGCGCCATCATATAGCCGAGGAACGCCTTGTCGCCGTCGAACTTCTCCTGATATTCGCCCGGCATCCTGTTGAGAAGTGATCTCTTGCCGTGTACCACTTCGTCGTGAGATATCGGGAGTATGTAGTTCTCCGAAAACGCGTACGTGATCGAGAAAGTGATCTTGTCGTGCATATCCTTGCGGAAGAAAGGATTGGCTGACACGTAACAGAGTATGTCGTTCATCCAGCCCATATTCCACTTGAAATTAAAGCCGAGACCGCCGTCGTACGCAGGCTTGGTCACCATCGGGAACGCGGTGGACTCTTCCGCTATCATAAGAAGTCCGGGATGCTTGGAAAGAAGCTCTGTGTTGAGCTGCTTTATGAAATCTATCGCCTCTAAGTTGTAATTGCCGCCGAAAGCGTTGGCTCTCCACGCGCCGTCTCTCCTGCCGTAGTCGAGATAAAGCATGCTGGCGACGGCGTCCATCCTGATGCCGTCGACGTGGAACTCGTTGACCCAGTAACTTGCGGACGAAATAAGGAAACTCCTGACTTCTGCCCTGCCGTAGTCGAACACTCTCGTGCCCCACTCCTTGTGCTCCTTTTTGAGTTCGTCCGAATATTCGTAAAGCGGCTCTCCGTCAAACTCGTAAAGACCGTGCGCGTCCTTGGGGAAATGCGCGACCACCCAGTCAAGGATGACGCCGATCCCGCTCTTGTGCATCTTGTCCACGAAATATCTGAAATCGTCGGGCGTGCCGTAACGCGACGTCGGCGCGTACATACCGGTGACCTGATATCCCCAGCTGCCGTCGAAAGGATATTCCGTGACCGGCAGGATCTCAACGTGGGTATAGCCCATTTCTTTTACGTATACGCTGAGTTCGTCAGCTATCTTGCGGTAATTGTAGATGTTGCCGTCCTCATACCTGCGCCAGCTGCCGAGATGGACCTCGTAAATGTTCATCGGAGAATGATATGGATCGTACTTCTTCTTCGAATCCTGCCACTTTGAGTCTCCCCAGACGTAAGTCGACCTGAACAGCTTGGAAGCGTTGGCTGGAGCTGTCTCCGCATGGGTGGCGAACGGGTCGCACTTCATAAGGATATCGCCCTTTTTGGTCTGTATGCTGAACTTATAAGTCGCGAAATTCTCAAGACCTTCTATCTTACATTCCCAGATCTCGCCGTCCCGTGTCATCGGATTGACGTCTCTGTCCCACTTGTTGAAATCACCGACCACGCTGACGCTTTCCGCATGCGGCGCCCAGACTCTGAAAGTCCACACGTTAGATTTGCCGATCTTCTCGCAGGACGGACTGAAAAGTTTGTATGCCTCGTAATTCGTACCTTCGTGAAAAAGGTATACGGGCAGGCTGAGTTCTTTCTTCTTGGAATTTTCGACCATAAAGACTTCCTCTTCTAATTTACTTGTAATTATTATAGCATAATATCTTTTGCGTTTTCAATATACAATATTATTTTTTTGCCCTGTTTTACGCAAAACATCGCATTTTTTACCGTAATTGACATATGTTATGCTTGTCACAAACCGACTTTTACGTGTTTTCGATGTTTTCAGGATATGCAAGCCCTGATAATTTTCTGCAATCGTCCATAATTTTCATCACTTCAACCGTGTCTATATAAGGCATGAACCTGCACTCAGTCTCTCCTCTCCTGACGCTGTCGGCAAAAGCGTCGAACTCGTAGACGTATCCCCTCTTGCCCCTTATCACCTTTTTAACCTTGCCGTCCGCACCGTAAACGACCGCCTTTTTCGGGCGTGTGTAATTGGGCATCACGATCTTTCCCGTCTCTCCTTCTATCACCCCGGTAAAGCTCCTCAGCCCTTTCAGCGTACAACTGAGCTCGCACACCGCGTCTTTGGGATAAGTCAGCCTTATCTCGTCCGAATAATCTATGCCGTCCGCTAGTTCCGCGCGTATCTCTATATCCCACGGTCTTCCCAGGAGCATCTCGGCAAAAGAAAGCGGATATACGCCCACGTCGAGGAGCGCGCCGCCGGCATATTCGGGCTTGAACAGCCTGTCCGACAAAAACGGTCTGACCCACGTTGCCGGAGTGGAAAAGCCGCCTTTAAAGCGCTTTATATCGCCTATTGCCCCGCTTGCTATCTCGTCGGCAACCGCCAGCACTACGGGCTGAAACCTCGTCCACATAGCTTCGCAGACAAGGATTTTCCTCTCTTTTGCCAGCGTGATCACCTTTTCTGCCTGAGCGGCGTTCACGGTGAACGCCTTTTCGGTAAGCGACGGTTTGCCATGATCAAGACAAGCGAGCATATTCGCGTAATGCGCAGAGTGAGGCGTAGCGATATACACGCCGTCGACGTCCTTGTCTTCAAGCATTTCGTCAAGCGTTCCGTAACATTTCGCGCCGTATTTTTTCGCCAGCTTACGCGCGTTGGCATACGTACGCGAATATACCGCGGCGATCTTATGTCTCCCGCTCTTCACGATTTCTCTGCAAACCGTTTTCGCTATCATTCCTGCGCCTATAACGCCCCATCTGAATTCTTTCATATTTTTCTCCTTTTCTAACATTTTATCATTACACTGCCGCTCTTTCAATAGTGCGCGCGAAAAAGTTGACTGTTTTCGCCTCTTATTGTAAAATAGTCGGTGCTATGAGTATTCTTACCATAAAGGGTCTGACCCACGTCTTTGACAATAAAGTGCTTTTCGACAATGCCGACCTCACCGTCAACAATGGCGAGCATATCGGCGTGGTCGGACTTAACGGCGCGGGCAAATCCACATTTATGAATATAATCTCGGGAAGGTTGTCTCAGGACGCGGGCGAAATAAAGTGGCTTTCAGGCATACGCTTCGGCTACCTTGATCAGCATGCGGATATCGACCGCTCTCAAACCGTGATGGAGTATCTGAAAGGCTCTTTCAACCACCTTTACGCTCTCAACGAAGCGCTTGAAAACCTTTATGCCGCGATGGGCGACGAAAGCGATCCCGACAAACTTGACGCGATGATAACCAAAAGCAGCCGTATGCAGGAGCAGCTTGAAGACGCGAATTTCTACGACCTCGATTCTCAGATCAAAAAAGTCGCAGGCGGCCTCGGCATCAGCGCGTTCGGCTACGACACCGTGATATCCAGGCTGAGCGGCGGTCAGCGTGCCAAACTCATGCTGGCAAAACTTCTGCTCGAAAACCTGGACGTCATGCTTCTCGACGAGCCGACCAACTTCCTCGACCTCGAGCATATAGAATGGCTGAGAAAATTCCTGGACGGCTACAAGGGTACCTTCATCCTCATCTCTCACGACACGGTATTCCTCAACGACGTCTGCAAGATAATCGTAAACATAGAAAACGGGCAGATAAAGAAATACTGGGGCAACTACGACGAATACCTCGCCCAGCACGAACAGAACGCAAAACAGTACGCCGACAACTACGAGCGCCAGCAACGCGAGATAAAGCGTATGGAAGACTACATCGCTCGCAACAAGGCGCGCGCGGCGACCGCAGGCATGGCGAACAGCCGCAAAAAGATGCTCGACCGCATCGAAGTCATGCAAAAGCCTGTCAACGTGGAAAAACCTTCTTTCAGCTTTCCCTACTCTCTCGTAGTGACCAAAAAACTTCTCGAAGTCAAAGACCTTGAAGTGGGCTACGACGGCAAGGCGATATTACCGCCCGTGTCGTTTACGATCGGCGGCGATACAAAACTGTGGATCCGCGGAACCAACGGCATAGGCAAGACCACCCTGCTCAAGACGATCATGGGCAAGCTGAAACCCGTGTCCGGCGGCTTTTCGTACAACCCCAACGCCAAGGTCAACTATATCGAGCAGGATCTCATTTTCAGGACTTACGGCTACAATGCAGTCTCTTTCATGAACGAAACCTTCCCCAGAATGTCGGCAAAAGAAATACGCACAAAACTGGCGGGAGTCGGTATAAAAGGCGACCTCGCGACAAAGGCTATCGGAAACCTCAGCGGCGGCGAACAGGTCAAGATAAAGCTGTGTGCGCTTATGCAGAAAGAAAGCAACCTTCTCGTCCTCGACGAACCGACAAACCACCTGGACGTAAACGCGAAAGAGGCGCTGTTTGAAGCGCTTGCACAATATGAAGGCGCGGTGATACTGGTCAGCCACGAGCCGCTTTACGCTGAAAAACTCTGCGACAAGATATTCGACGTCGAAACGGTTAAACTGGGGCATTGATACGACTTTTATCTTCCCCGCAAAACACTCTTCGACTGCGGAAATAAACGATCCGACAACGCTTCCTTTTTATCCGAGGAAGCGTTTTTC
Source organism: uncultured Christensenellaceae bacterium (assembly GCA_944381335.1). The sequence continues at coordinate 600 of CALWKT010000119.1, read as the reverse complement.
ATTCAGAACGTATTTCGCGTTGAAATTTTGAATTTAAAGCCTTATAATAAAAACGAGGTGAAAAATGATACTTCCCGATTACGTAAGAGCTCAGACGGAAAAACTCGCAGAAAGGTATAAACCCTCGCAGCTGAAAAAGCTTTCGTCCGCTCTTTCCGACGCCTATCTGAATAACAAAAGCGACGGCGCGCGCCTTGTTACGACCGACGAACAGGCAGTCGTATACGCCGCGGTGCGCATGCCCGCGACTTACGCCGCCGTTTACTCTGCGCTTAAAGCGAGTGCGGGAGACGAAAGCTTTTCGTCCATGCTCGACGTAGGTGCCGGAACAGGAGCGGCTTTTTTCGCGGCTCACGAAGCCGTCGGGATAAATTCAGCCGTCCTCGTCGAACGCGAAAAGGCGATGATAACCCTTGCCCGCTCTTTCTGCGAAGCGGGCGGATTGAACGCGAAGATAATAAAAAGCGACGCTGCCGACTTTACTCCCGACGGAAAATACGACCTCGTCACCGCTTCTTACGCGCTCAACGAAATGAGCAAGGATACACGCGAAAAACTTCTCGACAAACTGCTTTCCTCAACGAAAAAGCTGCTTCTCAT
>CALWKT010000118.1 GCA_944381335.1 uncultured Christensenellaceae bacterium | reverse complement strand
GATCGCCGTGGGGCGGCGGCTCGTATAAAAGATATCTGAGAGAAAAAGACACTCTGCCGCTCAACTTCTACGGCATAAAAGAACACGTCGCTTACTATCTCCCGATAATCAAGGCGAGGGACGAAGGAAAAACGGCGGAAAAAGAGCCTGTCTCGGCAGGAGGGGAGAGCGTAGAAAAAACCGCCTGAACGTCTTTGAGTGAAAGGCTCCGGCAAATATGCCGCAAGGCGCTTTTGCGCAGGCTCGATATTGACAGAGTATTCCCCTTGCTATATAATAAAGAAAAAGCGTGAGGTTTGATTATGAATCAGAAAACGGAAAATAAAGAAACCGATTTCAGAGCGGTCATGCGTGTAGCCGGGCTTGCGGTCGCCGTCATAGGGCTGATAGCCACGCTGGCGGGGGTCGTCATGTTTATCGTCGGGGCTGAAAATACATCGGCGGCAACCGTTCTTTCCGTCGTCGGGACAGCGCTCGCGTTCGCCGGAGTAGCTGCGGCGGCGATCGGCACGAAAAAAGCAAAAAAAGATGACGCGCCTAAGCCGATATGTTGCGAGTACTGCGGAGAGATCAATCCTCCGGGAAGCAAATTCTGTCGCAAGTGCGGCAAACCCACCGTCAGGAAATGCGTGAACTGCGGCGCAGAGCTGGACGCGGACGCAAAGTTCTGCAACGTGTGCGGAGTCAGAGTCAGAAACGACGGCTGATATAAATCTCTATAATAATACGATCAACGAAACCCGGTTCGCTTATGCGGATCGGGTTTTTTTGTTAAAAAAATCCCGGTGCCTGGCGGCAGCGGGATGTGGCGTCGATATGAACGGTAAGTCATTCAACGAGATTGTCGTGAATCAGTTCGTATATGTTCAGGGCTTTGTCTGACCAGTGCTTGAACAGCCATTTCGCGGTGTTTCTGTTCTGGACGTTGAGTTTGAGTTCGAGCAGAGGAACGGTCACGCTCTCTATCTTGAGTAACACGGTGTAACTGCCGTCCGAATTCTTGTAGTAGTCTGAAGAATAATCCTGTTTTCTCCTGTAAATAAGCCTGTTTTTCTTGACGTGTTCGGTGATCGCGTCGCGCAGGGAAGAGGGGATCTCCGTGTAGAAATGTTGCAGACATTCTCTGCCGTCGCTCGTGATCGAGTAGTGCGCGATCGTTCCGCGCGGAGAAACGTTGGTCAGAAAATCGCTTGAAGCCAGTTCTGAAAAACTCTCTTTTGCATCAATATACGCCAGCCACTCGTTGGAGACTGCCATTTCGATTATTATGTCTTCTTTCATCGCGACTTCCATTTTGTCGAAAATGAAAAGAAGAATGACTTTGTTGAGGGCTTTAGCGTCGAGCATGGTTATCAGACGTAAATGAACGGGGTGAGTTGTTCGAGAAGATCGTCGCAGTCGGAACTGTAAATTTCGAGAACTACGGGTTTGTTGAGGTCGAGAGAGAAAAGACCGAGGATGGATTTCGCGTCGACGACGTATCTGCCGCTCCTTATGTCAGCGTCATAGTCGTACGCGGATATGATGTTGACGAATTTTTTAACGCTCTCGGTCGTGTTGAGAAGCAAACTTACTGATTTCATAATGTACACTCCGAAAAAATTGTTCTTAAATATTATAATTAAACCTCGGCGCTTTTGCAATGGTTTAAACGATTTTCTCAAAATTTTACATTTTCAGGGGCGTATTTGTGTGGCAAGAGAGAACGGCGAGCCTGATTTGCTTGCAATACTCGCTCCGCAAGGGTATAATATATAAATAAGGTTATTATTACTCCGCGCAGGAGTGAAGAGGAGATTTTATGGCAAACGAAAGCGTGATGCAGGCGTATACCGGGCTCGTTGCCAGGTGCAACGATTTTTCCAAGGGCAGATTTATTATGGCGGGCAACGCGATAAAAGGGATTTTGCGTTATCTTGCCGCGAATCCGTCGCTTATGGGTTACGTCGCAAAATGCAACACGGGGGTGGATTACAAGAAGGAGTTCCAGGCGGCGATAGTCGGCAATTCCTTCAAGCTTCCCGCGTCTTCGAGGGGAGTAGTCGCGCTCGTCACCGGGCTTCTGTACGAGTTTGACAGAGGGACTCAGAGCCTGCACAAATTCCTCAAGACTTTTTTTAAATCTGACGACATAGATCAGTCCTTCAGGATGTTCTGCAACAGCGTGATCGCGGCATACGTGCTTGCGTTCAAAAACGTGCTGGACGAGAAGGAGGACGACAAACAGGCGAGATTCGGAGAGGGAGATTTCGTCGTTCAGGACATCGTCAAGGAAAACGTCGTGCCATATATCACGTCTTTGACGGAACTTGTCGTTTCGGACGAAAGACTTTCAGATGAGACTAAGGACGATTACATAACAATGCTTGAAGGGCTTTATTACGCTTTCGAGATCGCAAGCGCGAAGATGGTGAAAGTGGTGTGGCTCGGTCTCAGATCTGTGATGGACGGCTACCGCAGCGCTTATTCTTATCTTGACGGGATGCAGGCGCTTATGCAGACATACGCACTGATATGACAAAAAAATTCAGGATATTGTGCAAACCTGAGGCGGCGAAAGCCGCCTTTTTTCATCATCCGACCGTTTAAAAAATCACATCAAGGTAACACTTTATGGTATAAAAAGCCAAAATTCCGTGTTTTGAGTTGCTAAATAAGGATATTACTGGTAAAATAGTAAAACACCTACCATCCGGAGGGAGCATATGCAGGATGAACAGAACGCAATTGTCTCTGAGGAGATTTCAGACAATGTCGGACAGGGCGCGGGAGAGCAATTAAAAGTCGCAAAGCACAAGGGCTTTACCAGCAAGATAGGCTTCGTGCTGGCGGCGGCAGGTTCCGCGGTGGGTCTCGGCAACCTCTGGAGATTTCCTTATCTTGCCGCAAAATACGGCGGCGGGATCTTTTTGCTCGTCTATATCGCGCTCGCGGTCACTTTCGGTTTCAGCCTGCTCGTGCTTGAAATAGGGATCGGGAGACTGACGGGGAAGGACGTCATCGGCGCATTCTCCAAGCTCAACAAAAAGACGAAATGGTTCGGGTTCGTCAGCCTTGTCGTCCCGGTGATGATCGTGCCTTACTACTGCGTTATCGGCGGCTGGGTCACGAAATATCTGTTCGCTTATATTTCCGGCGACGGCACGACCGGCGCTATGACGGGAGAGAACGCCGCGCTTTATTTCAACAATTTCATTTCTTCGCCGTGGCAGCCGATAGTGTTTTTCATCGTATTCGCTTTGCTGTCTTTTGCGGTCGTAATTTTCGGCGTGCAGAAGGGAATCGAGAAGATAGGAAAGATACTGATGCCTCTTCTCGCCGTACTTTCGGTGGGTCTTGCCATTTTTGCAATGTGTCAGAAAGGCGCGCTTGAGGGCGTGAAGTATTTTCTCGTGCCCAAACTCGAAGGCGTAAATATCGCGGAAGTTTTCCTTGCCGCGCTGGGGCAGTTGTTTTATTCGATGTCTCTCGCGATGTGTATTATGATCACATACGGCTCGTATATGAAAAAAGACGCCGACATTCAGAAGTCCGCGCGTCAGATAAGCGTTTTCGACACATGTTTCGCTATTGTCGCCGGACTGATCATCATTCCGTCCGTGTTCGCGTTCGCTTCCTCTCCGACAGACGTGATGCAGAGCAGCGGCCCTACGCTCATGTTCGTGTCTCTGCCCAACGTATTCAGCCAGATCCCGGGCGCAGGCATAATCGGCGCGCTGTTCTTCCTGCTTGTACTGTTTGCTGCGCTTACGTCGGCGATATCGCTGATCGAGGCGATCGTCGCGGTGCTGAGAGAAAATCTGGGTATGAAAAGATGGGTGGCATGTCTCGTCGTCTTCGGCGTGGTGCTCCTTCTCGGCATACCTTCGGCGCTCGGTTTCGGGGTGCTCAAAGTGCTTTCGATAGGAGATATGACGCTTCTTGACATTTTCGATTATGTCAGCAACAGCATACTTATGCCTCTCGTTGCGATCGGAACGTGCGTGATAGCCGGTTATTTCGTCAACTTCAGGGCGATCAAGGACGAAATAGGGCTGAGGGTAAACAGCTTCAGAGACAGATATTTTACCGTTATGATAAGGTTCGTTGCGCCTGTGTGTATGCTTCTCATACTTATATTCAACATTATAGGTCTGTAAGACAGGTTTCCGATAAATACTAAGCGCGGCACAGTGATATGCCGCGTTTTTTTAAACAGTCGGAGTTTCCCGGCGAATAAACCGCCCGCCGTCCGAAGCGTAAATTAAACGGGCGAAGAGTGAGTACGTTTTAAACTCGGCAAAAAAGCCGCGCTGTCAGAGCGCGGCTTGCGTTTTCTTCTGCGGTCGTGCCGTATCAGCCGTGAATGCCGGGATTTTCGAGATCGGTGTGATCGTCGATGCTCGCAAGGTAGGCGAGAGTGGTCTTTACGCAACCGTCTATGCCGATCTGTCCGCTGTCGAGGCAGAGGTTGTGATTTTCTGCCATGCCCCATTTCTGATAGGTGTAAAACTCATAATATTTCTTGCGCTTCTTGTCGATCTTCTTGACGTGGGCTTCCATTTTTTCAGGTTCGATGCCCAGATTGAGCGCGTTCTTGCGCGCCACGCGTTTCTTGAGATCTGCGTGCACGAAGATCTTGACAGAATCTTCGAGGATCGCGTCCGCGCATCTGCCAAGAATAACGCACGGACCTTTCTTCGCCAGTTCTTTTATCGCGTTGCTTTGCGCTATGTAGATCTGATCTGACATGGGCATGAAATACGTGGAATAGAACACGCCCGAAAGCATCGAGGGCGCGCTTTCTTCGTGATGCTGCAGGAATTCTTCGCACATCGCTGTGCCCTGCGCCGCAAGGGCGATCAGTTCTTTGTCGTAAAAGGGGATGCCCAGTTCCTGAGCAAGCTTTATGCCGAATTCTCTGCCTCCGCTGCCGAACTGACGGCTTATTGTGATGACTTTATCCATTTTTCCTCTCCTTATCATAGTCTCTGATTATATTAAAACACCCTGAACAGAAGTTGTCAATATGTGTATTTGATTTTGTTTTGTGTACGTGTTTAAAAATGTACAAATGCAAGATATTACACAAATGTCTTATACAAAAAATTTTTGTTAACAATATTGACAAAAATAGCTGCAGGGTATAAAATATAACTATTAATAAACAAAGGAGGAAAGTTATGAAGTATACAATTTTGCAGTGTGTACCCAAAGAAGCAGAAAAGAAGCTCAATGCTCTTGCTGCTCAGGGTTGGAAAGTTGTGGCACAGAGCGAAAGTACCTGGGAAATCAACAAATGTTTCGGTTTTTCCAATACTATCGATTCGATTATCAACATTACGTTGGTAAAAGAAGACTAAGTCTTTACGCGGCGCGGAATACGCGCCGCAAATTTTTATGAAAAAAGCGACAAGACACATATTTATAGTTATTGTTTATATATTTTTCTGGCCGTTTCTTCTTTACAAAAAAGAGGGGAATACAAGCTATAAAATAGAAGACGGCACGATCATAGTAAGCAATCATTATTCAAATCTCGACGCGTTTTTCATCTATCTCGTTTACGGCAGGAAAAAGAAGATATGGTTCGTTGCGGACAAAGATCTGAAGCAGAGATTTTTTCCCAGAATCATTGCTTCTTTGTTCGATTGTCTATATGTAGAACAGGAAAAGCCCAACCTGGGATTTTTCAAACAGGCAACGAAGATACTTTCAGACGGGGGAGTGGTGTGTATTTTTCCTGAAGGATTTGTAAACCCCAGAAAATACGGATTTTTCGACTTTAAAGCGTCCTATATATTGCTTGCCGAAAAGAGCGACGCAAAAATTCTGCCTGTATATCTGTATCCCGATCTCACAGCGTTCAGGAGAAGCAGGATTTATATCGGAACTCCCGTGAGCAGGCAGGAATACGGGAAGTATACCGACAGGGACGAGGCAAGTGCGTATATCCAGAGTATGATTATGGAATATGCCTCTGAAATCAATTGATAAACTTAATATCCTGACGTGTTTTTCAAAAATTTTATCATATTTAAAAATTAATATTGCCTAGCCGCGTCTGATTTGATATACTGGACATATGGTGTATTCCGCTTTTGCGGCGCACTTCGGAGGTAATATGGAAAATTTGCGCGATTGCTTTGTGATGAACGACGGCAATAAGATCCCTTGCGTAGGATACGGTACTTTCAAGATCGCGGACGACGATTCCGCATACGCTTGTGTGCGTGAAGCGCTGAACCTCGGCTACCGTCATATCGACACCGCTTTTATTTACGGCAACGAAAAGGGCGTGGGCAAGGCGATCAGAGACAGCAAGGTAAACAGAGAGGACGTTTTCGTCACCAGCAAACTGTGGGGAACGGACAGAGGATATAAAAGTGCGCTCGACGGATTCAAGAAGTCGCTTGACAATCTCGGACTTGATTATATCGATCTTTTTCTGATCCATTGGCCTGCAAACGCGAAGAATTACAGCGACTGGCAGAAGATCAACAGTGACACATGGAAGGCGTTTGAAGAAATAAAGGCGAGCGGAAAGGTCAGGAGCATAGGTCTTTCCAACTTTTTGCCGCACCATATTCTCAGCATACTTGACAGCTGTACGGTCAAACCTGCCGTCGATCAGATAGAAATGCACCCGGGGTATCCTCAGTTCGACACGGTCGCGTTCTGCAAGGAAAACGGCATCCTGATAGAAGCTTACCGTCCGCTCGGCAGAGGGGAAGTGCTTGAAAACGACGAGATAGTCGCGATGGCGCACAAGTACGGCAAAACGCCGGCTCAGCTTGCCGTGAGATGGGCGCTTCAGCACGGCGCGGTGCCGCTGCCCAAGTCCGTTCACGGCGACAGGATGGCGGAGAATGCAGATGTGTTTGACTTTGAGATCACACCTTCGGATATGTATTTCATAGATTATATGCGTCCTTTCGGCGGCAGAGGTCAGCACCCGGACGAAGCGGATTTCTGATCGCGTCAAAACAAGGATATATCCTCCCGGAAACGGGAGGTTTTTTTCAGGGGCAGAATCGCGTCTTCTTGTCGCGCGGACGAAAAACTGAAGTTTTGCGTCGTCGGCGATGAGCATAAGATCCACGCGTTTCAACTTTGACAGAATTTAAAAAAATACCTTAATTTCAGGATACGTATTGACAGTGTGCGCCGATGCGTGTTAGTATTATTTAGACGGATCACGGAAGAAGGAAAATCATGTACGCAAAGAGAATCGCAAGACGCATAAATTTCTGCAACAACGGGATTACGTTTTCCTTTTCTTTTTCAACTGAGTTTGTCACAGCCTTCAGGGTTGTGATTTTTTTATAAGGAGGCTTTTATGCAGGAAAATTCAAAATCCAACGTCTTTAAAAAGGCGTGGAACGCGATCAGACTGGAAAACGGCAAAGAGTATCTGCTGGCTGTACAGCACCTGTTCGCGATGTTCGGAGCTACCATTCTCGTACCGCTCCTGACGGGCATGAACGTATCCGTTGCGCTCGTCACGGCAGGTCTCGGAACTCTTCTGTTCCATATCATAACAAAAGGCAAAGTGCCCGTATTCCTCGGCTCCAGCTTTATGTTCATCTCGTGCGTTGCGATGTATACGCTGAATTCTGACGGATTACCCACTCAGGAGGGGGTTCAGACCGCTCAGGCAGGTATAATCTTTGCCGGTCTGATGTACTTCCTGTTCTCGTTGCTCGCATACTTTGTCGGCGCGGAGAGAATCAAGAAGGTGTTCCCGCCGGTGGTCACCGGACCTGTCATAATCCTTATCGGTCTTGGGCTTGCAAGCACGGGTATCAACGACGCAAGCGGCGCAAGCGCGGCAGATTTCGGACCCACGTGGCTCTGCTGGATAATCGCCGCGTTTACGGCAGCGGTGGTTATACTGTTCAACGTCGTGCAGTTCAAGAAGAACAAGGTGCTGAAAATATTCAATATAATCCCGATTCTCGTCGGCATTGTCTGCGGTTACGTGCTCTGCGTGATCCTTCATTTCTGCGGCGCGGTAAAGATGGATTTCAACGGAATAGTCAATGCGCACTGGTTCAATATTCCGTATGTTTCCAAGGACGCCAACGGCATACAGTTTTTCAGCCTGCCCAGCTTTAAGAACTGGGGCGCGGTGCTGTCTATCGCGATAGTCGCGATCGTTCCGTTCATGGAGCATATCGGCGACATTACGACCAACGGCGCGGTCGTGGGCAAGGATTTCTTCAAGGATCCCGGTCTGCACAGGACCCTTCTCGGCGACGGTGCGGCGACCGTCCTTGCAGGCTTCCTCGGCGGTCCGTGCAATACGACTTACAGCGAAAACACCGGTGTGCTTGCCACCACAGGCAATTACAATCCCAAGATCCTCAGATGGACTGCGGCATTCGCGATATTCCTCGGGTTCTTCGGCAAATTCGGCGGCTTCCTGCAGACTATCCCTGTGCCCGTACGCGGCGGCATTGAGATCATTCTTTACGGCATGATATCAGCTATCGGTCTGCGCACCTTAGCGGCTTCCAAGGTGGATATGACCAAGTTCCGCAACATCATAGTCGTTGCGCTGATACTCGTCATCGGCATCGGTATAGTCGTGAACGGCGGCATCAACATCAGGTTCTCCGATACGGTCAGCATGAACCTTTCAGGCGTATTCGTCGCAACGATAGTCGGCATCGTCGCCAATGCGATCCTGCCCAAGATCAAAAACGAAGTCAGAAATATGGGCAGCGAAGAAGATATCGCGGCGGCAAAGATAGCTTACGGCGAAGCGACTGAAGAGAACGTAAAGACTTCTGACGAAGAAAACGACGGGGACGGCGCTTCTGCCGGTACCGCAGAAGGAACGGCTCCTTCGGCAGAGGGAGAGACCGTCGAAGGAAGCGCGGCGGACGAACTTTCGGTCGGAAAAGAGTAGTAATAACGAAAGCGGATAAAAAAGAGATCTTCAAGGACTGAAGGTCTCTTTTTCCGTTCCTTGACTTATCTTCCGCTATAGTTTATAATATTGATATAAAACGTTATTTCCGGCATTTTTAATGCTTGAGAGGTGGAATTATGCGAAAATTCGTATCCGTAACGGCTTGCGTCATCCTCGCGCTGATCGCGCTTGTTCTGATCGTCGTCGCAGCATACGTATGTTACGTCGGTCTTACGTACGAAAGAATACCTGACAATACGTCCGTCACAATAGAAAACAATCAGACTGCCACCGTCGGAAAGGGAACGGAATACACCATTGCGACTTACAACGTCGGTTTCGGCGCGTATAATCATGAATTCTCGTTCTTCATGGACAGCGGTACGATGAAGGACGGCACAAAGGTCACCGGCAAGAACAGCAAGGCGGCAAGCAAAGAAGTCGTGATGACCAATATCAACGGTTCTGCCGGACTTATCAGCGAAGGCAATTACGATTTCGTACTTCTTCAGGAAGTGGATCTTGATTCTACCAGGAGCTTCCACGTCAATCAATACGATATATTCAACACGGCGTTTGCTGATATGTCGCGCAATTACGGCATATGCTACGACAGCGCGTATCTGTTTTATCCTATAACCGATCCTCACGGAAAAAGCCTTACGGCGCTTGCTTCTTACAGCAGGTTCGCTATGGATTCCGCGATCAGGAGGCAGTATCCGCTTGCGACGGACATAAGCAAATATTTCGACCTTGACAGATGCTTTGTCGTCACGCGTTATGCGCTCGAAGGCGGCAGTCAGCTTGTCGTGGTCAACAGTCATATGTCGGCTTACGACGAGGGCGGCACTGTCAGACAGCAACAGCTTGAAGTGCTCAACGCTTTCCTTACAGAAGAAAAAGAGAAGGGAAATTACGTGATCGTAGGAGGAGATTTCAATCACGATATTGCCGCGAGCGACGGTCTGTTTGAGACAGAACAGCTGTGCCCGGACTGGGTGTTCACTCTGACCGACGAGGATCTTGCAGACGGTTTCAGGTTCGTCGCGGACGTGAACGTACCTACGTGCAGGAGCACGGATATTACGTATGAAAAGGGGGTAAACTACACGGTCGTTCTGGACGGATTCATTGTGTCAGACAACATTGAAGTCGTGAAATGCGAAAATATCGACAACGATTTCACTTACAGTGATCACAATCCGGCAACGATGACATTCAAACTGCTATGAATATATACGAAAAGATAATGCTGATCGCTTTCGGCGCGATGACTCTGGTCACGTTCATCGTGTTCGCGGCGGACAAAATAAAAGCAAAAAACGGAATGTGGAGAATACCCGAAGCGGTACTTCTCGGTTGCAGCTTTTTTCTCGGCGGAGTAGGCGGCTTGCTCGGGATGGCGATATGCCGGCACAAGACGAAGCACTGGTATTTCATCTTGCTCGTGCCGTTGTTTGCCGTAATATCGGTCGCAGCTGTCGTGCTTATTTTTATCTACACCTGATCCTGTGCCTGTCGGCTGAAGAGAAGAGGTCAGATAACGCAACTTAATACTTATTTCTGCTTTGCGGATTTCAGATCCGCACGGACTGCGACGCATGTAAACACGTTTTTCGCTAACGTGTGCGCGTTGGGAAATAAGTCGGAAATTCAGACGTACCGGGGACGCGAAGGGAATACGCAAAGGAGTTGAAATGAGAAAGAAAAACCCGAATAAAAGAGACGAATTGCTCGTTATATGTTACGACTGTTTTTGCAAAAACGGTATCGAAGGCACTTCTACCAAAATGCTTGCCGAAGCCTGTGGGATGAGCTCAGGCAACATCTTTCATTATTTCGGCACAAAAGACGAGATAATCATTGATTCGACCGCGTATTGCATGGCGAAAGTCGAGGACGAATTTATGGAACAGGCGCCTGAAAACTTTGACGATATCGTGAGATTTCTCCACGAGATCCCTTACTGGACGGCGAAAAAGCACGGGGAGAAGTACAGATTCATGTATCAGGTCTACACGTCTCCGAAGTACCGCAAATACGGCACGGAATTTTTCAAGGGCGTAACGAAACGCTATACCGATTACGCCAAGGAACTTGAACCCAAACTCGGGATACCGTGGCAGATAATTCAGCCGTTGATCTATTCTTTCGTCCGCGCAAGCGTCCATTACGCGTTGTTTGAAGACGAGGATTATCTGTTGCCGCAGATCAGGCTGATCGAAACGGCGCTCCCGATACTCAAGGAGAAATTCGCTAAAGAGAAGAACTGACTGAAAAGTTGTAAGCGCAGCGAAAAATCTGATTCCGCAGAATGTTTACGGACACTGAAAACCGCCCCGAAGGGCGGTTTTTTGCGTGAAACGGAGTGAATTGTCAAACCAAGTGCAACACTTTTTGCAATTCTTGTTCAAATAAATCTGCCGGTGTTTTGTAACCAAGCACTTTCTTAGGTCTGGCGTTAATTAACGCCAGATTCTTTTTCAGAGTCTT
>CALWKT010000117.1 GCA_944381335.1 uncultured Christensenellaceae bacterium | reverse complement strand
CAAATCTAAAAAGATAAGGAGAGTAAAATTATGAAAAAGAGTTTGGTAATTACAACAATAGCTACCGTGCTCGTGATCGTAGTTGCGCTGACCACAGCGACTTTCGCATGGTTCTCGACGTCTCAGGCTGCGAATATCACCAATGAATTTGCAGTTGCGACAAGCGGTTCAGGTGCGGACGTTTACAGGTGGAGCACGGTTGAGAAAAACTATGAGGCAACCCCGGTTGCCGAATGGGCTATGGGAACTTATTCGGGCGATTACGAATGGACGACTAACGTAGGCAAGGCGATTTCCGGTACTCCGGGCGCGGTAACCGGTTACAATCCGTTGCTTCCGGAAAATAAGATAGCCGGCACTGAATTTGACGGTACCAACGGTCTTCCCAGCGTAACGTTCCTTTATGCAGATAATCAGCAAACAAGCGGAAGCGCTACCGTTCCTAGCGACGGTTTCGGTCTGCATCCTGTTGCTGTCAGATTCCTGCTCGCACCCACCTATGACAAAACGCAGGTGACCATCACCGCTACGGTAAGCGTTCCCGCAGGTCCGTCCCGTGCAGACCTTGACGCGGCAAAAGCATTCAGATTCGTTATGATCGGCAAAGGCAACGGTGCTGCTGGTGTAGCCGCTCAGGACTTTGTTTTTGCAACGAATTATAAGTATCTGATTGACAGCAAAACGCCTGCTCAAGGAACTATCGGCACCGCAGACTATGTAGACGCAGGCATCACGGCGACCGGAGCTGACAATGTGGCGACAGCAACAGAGATCGTTGCCGTAGCTGACAATTCCACGATCTCGACCACCAACACCAGCGTTGCAAGCACGATCACCTTCAAGGCTACATCTTCTAGACAGTATGATTGTGTGCTTTACATCTGGTATGACGGCACTGTGGTAAACAATACGACTTCCAGCGGTACCGTTACGTTCAATCTGTCCTTTGCAGGTACCAATCTTGAAGCATCAGACTGAGGCGACTGATCGTTACTGAAACAAATCGGTTAAGACCAATCAAACCTCACCCCGAAACCGGGGTGGGGTTTTTGCGCGCCTGAAAAGGCGCTTTTTGAAAAAAATTCCCGTTTTCAGCGCAATTTTTGCGCTTATTTTTTTACTTTTGCTATTGACACGGCTAAAATCATATAATATAATATTTATATATGCGACCGTATGCGAGCACGTCTTTTCAGTGCGCATATTAATATCTCAGCTTCATGGCTACATCGCCGGCCGCATAGGATAAGGGAATGGGAAGAGAGTTTACAAAGCCTAAACAGGACGAGATCATCAAAAATCAGAAGATACGTGCGGCAAGCAGAAGGCGTACCGCCACGACCGTCATAATCATTTTTCTGATCATCGCGCTTCTGCTCACCGGCGCCACCTGGGGCACGATCGCTTTCATTGACGCAAACAGCATGAGAGTGGTCGTTGACAAGAGCAACGTCGGCGACATCTCCGTCTGCAAAACGGCAGATTTTTCTTCTCCCGCGACCGTGCTCAGAATGGACGGACCGGACGAGATCTCCAACATCACGTATGACTGGATCTATAAAGACGAAGTGCTCGGCAAAGAGGGCGATCATCACGGAGACAACTATATCGCTTTCAGCTTTTTCCTGAAAAACGTCGGCGACAGCGACATCCTTTTCAAAAATTCCATAGTGCTCAATTATGTGTCTAAAGACATTGAAAGAGCGGTCAGGATCGTGATCGTTGAGGATGAAGAAAAGGCGACCTGCTATGCGGTCTCCCGCTCCGACGGCACTCCCGAATATATCGCTTACGACTCTGACGACAAGGAGAATCAACAGCCTTTGCCGCTCGGGAGCAGTAAGCTTGACGAACTTCTCGGCACCAACGTCACCACGCCGTTTTCGACTGACGAACCTCAGGACAACAACATCACCGTTTTTGAGTCGCCCGACGTGTTTCTCGCCGTGGACGAGATAAAGAAGTATACCGTGCTGATCTGGCTTGAAGGGTCTGACAGCGATTGCATAGACGCAATAATAGGCGCAAAAGTCAATTTTGAATACAACTTCCGCGTCACTCAGGTGGACGCGATAAAACCGTAAGATGAGGGGAAGTCTATGGACAACATGTTAAATTTCATCAAAGCGTTTCTGGGCGTACTGTGGGGAGGCATCTCTCAGATTTTCGTCGGCATTTTCGGCGGCATCTTTCAGATGTTCAATTTCCCGGCATACTACGACGCTTTCTGGGTCAACGCCAACGGATGGGGCGCAGGCGAATGGATACTCGCAGTGCTCATCGCCATTCTTGTCATCGCCATCCTCGCCGCGCTGATATGGGTGATCGTCTGGTTTACGATCCGCCTCGTGAAACGCTTCAAAAAGCCGGTCATCAACCAGGATCTGCTTGACGAGATCCACAATCTTAAAAAACAGATACTCAAGCTCACTCAGGAAAAGGACAGGATCCTCCGCATGCGCGTTACCGGCGCGGAAGGCGACGCGTTCCTTGAAGGACTGGAGACTGAAGAGGGAGAAGAAGAAAACGCCGACGAGAAAAAACTCAAAGAGGGCGAAAGCCGCTTCTTCAAGCTCACTGAAGTCGATCAGATCTATGAAAACTACACGCCCCCTGCTTATGACAACGAGATCACGCTCGCTGAGATATGCGACCGCTTCCGCAATTTCGCGGCAAGCAGGCTCCGCCTTTACTATGAGCCGCGCATCATCCGTCTGTTCTGGGCGGGAATGTCCACCACGAGACTCCTCATCCTGCAAGGTATTTCAGGTACAGGTAAGACCTCGCTTGCTTACGCTACCGGTCAGTTCCTGGACAACCCGGCGACGATCGCTTCAGTTCAGCCGTCCTGGCGTGACCGTACCGAGCTTTTCGGTTACTTCAACGAATTTACCAAGCGCTTCAACGAGACCGAGGTTCTCAAGAAGATGTACGAAGCGACCTGGAACGAAAACATCTACATAACCGTCCTCGACGAAATGAACATCGCGCGTGTCGAGTACTATTTCGCAGAAATGCTTTCAATTCTCGAAATGCCGTCACGCGACAACTGGATCGTCGACCTCGTTCCCAGCGGCTGGCCGAACGACCCCAAACACGTTGTGAAGGGCAGATTCACTCTCCCTCAGAACATGTGGTTCATCGGCACCGCGAACAACGACGACTCGACGTTCGCCATTTCGGATAAGGTCTACGACCGTGCCATCCCGATCAACATAAATACAAAAGGCGTGCCTTTCGACGCGCCGGATACAGACAAGCTGTACGTCTCGTTCAAGCACGTCGAGAATATGTTCAAGATCGCGCAGGAAGAGCACAAGGTCTCTCAGGAAGTCATCGACAAGATAAATACCCTCGACGATTACGTCATCGAACACTTCAGGCTTGCGTTCGGTAACCGTATCGTCAAACAGCTCAAGGAGTTCGTTCCGTCTTACGTCGCCTGCGGCGGCACCGAGATCGACGGCATAGACTACGTGCTGTGCAACAAGATCCTGAGAAAGTTCGAGTCACTCAACCTCGGCTTCATCCGCGACGAGATCGACGGCCTTTGCGATTACCTCTCGGAACTGTTCGGAGAAGAAAATATGGGCGAGAGCAAAGAGTACCTGCAAAGACTCAAGAAACTGTTCTGATATGCGTTAAAACGCGCGTTCCGGCGGTGTAAAACAGAAAAATTTGTCGGCTTATGCCGAAAAAGGAAGAAATATGTCTAAAAAAAATACCGATGCCAAGGCAAGCAAAACAAAAAAGGCGGTCAACATCGCTCTGATCGTGCTTCAGATCGCGATCGTGGTCGTCGCAATCGCTTTTTCAATATCCATCCTGTTGTCGACAGGCTATGAAAGCAACACGGATTTCGGCGATTCGTCGATCAGGCTGATGCCCGTCCTGACTGACAGTATGAACGGCGATAAAGACGACAGCTTTGCTGCCGGAGATCTGATAATCGTCAAGAAGGCTACCGAAAAGGATAAAGCAGAACTCAAAGTGGGAGATATCGTCACATATCTCGATTACGTCGGGGCAGATCTTCAGTTCGTGACTCACCGCGTCGTTTCCGTGGAAGAGACAGAGCTGACAAACGGCTCGGTCGTCAAGGTAATAGAGACCATGGGCGACGCCGAAACTTCGGGAATCACGAAAACGTTGTATTCCGGCGACATTCAGGGCATTTATCTCGGCAAGCTTGCCGGCGTGGGCAAAGCCGTGTTCTGGCTTCAGGATCCCACTCATTTCTTTCTTGTGATAATGCTCCCGCTGATACTTCTGCTTCTTTACAACGCATACCTCGTAGTGCGCATAATAATAGAAGCGAAGCTGAAAAAGCAGAGAGAACAACTTGCCGCGGAGTCTGCTTCCGGGGTCACTCCGCTTGACGAAGAGGAGATAAAACGCCGTGCGATCGAGGAATATCTGCGTTCTCAGAACGCACAGCAGGCAAGCGAAAAACCGGAAACCGCGCAGGAAACCGCGCCCGGAACAACAACTGAAACCGCGCCCGTTACGGCACAGCCGGACGTGAGTGAAGAGCAGGTTTCTGAAAATGAGACAGGCACGCCCGCAGAGGCGCTGAACCCCGATGAGAAAAAAGAGGCTGAACCGGCTGAAAATGCCGTTCAGAGCGCGGAAGAACCGCAAAACGGCGACGTAGTTGAAGAAACGGAGAGCACAGAATCCGTGACCATTGAAGTGGTCGCGCCCACAGAAGAGCCTGTTTCCGCGGAGGGGACTGCGCCTGCTGAAGAAATTTCAGGCGTACCCGAGGAACAGTCCGCGCCCGAAGCGGAAAACGCAGAGGCGTCTGAAGAAAAGGCGGAGGAAAAACCGGCTGAAAAAGTGAAAAAACCGGCGGCAAAGAAGACCGTAAAAAAGAGCGCGACTACCGATAAGACGGCAGAAAAGAAACCCGCAAAAAAGAGCGCGGCTACCGGTAAGACGGCAGAAAAGAAGACTGCGGCAAAGAAGACTGAAACAAAACCGGCGGCGGGCAAACCCGCGACTTCAGCGGCGAAAGCGAAAACCGGGACAGGGAAAAAGGCTTCAGAATAACGGCTGAAGCGGAGAAAGGCATATGGACGACAGAGAGAAATTTGACGGTTACGTCGAAAGAATAAACGCGCTGTTGCGTTCGGACGAGTTTTATCAGACGTTCAGGCGCAGACTGCGCGCGTCCAAACCGCAGTTCAGACTCGCGAAAAAGAGCAGGACCAAGCAGTTTGAGACAGACTGGATCGAGATGATCGAATCGTGCATAACCAGCCTTGACAACATCGTCAGAAATCCGAGGAAATTTATCGTTATCGAAGAAGATATCGTCGATATTTCGCTTGCGCGCGCCATTTCGACGGAATCGGTAAAGCACCTCGCTCAGCATACCAACATGATAGCGAGCGTGGACAAAGAGGGCAACGTCACACCCAACAGGATTCTGAATACGACAAAAGAGGAAAGTTACGAGATATACGAAAACCGCTTTATATACACTCTGCTCAAGAACTTGTCCAACTTCATTTCGCGCCGTATGGACGCAATAAAAAAGGCGTACATCAACGACAATATCCTGGAGCTGGACGTGGACGCCAACTTCTATATGGGCAAGACGCGCGTGTTTTACAATCTGGAGCTGATCGGCTCTGTGCCGTCCGACGTAGAGGAGGAAATTCAGGGAGCAGATCTGAAGATCGTGGAGAGAGTGTCCAAACTTCAGCGCATAATCTCAGACTTTCTGTCTTCGCCGTTCGCCAAGCAGATGGTCAACAGCGCGCCGGTCAGACCGCCTATCACGCGTACCAACGTGATCCTGAAAAATCCCGACTTCAAAAAGGCGCTCGTGCTGTGGCAGTTCATTGAGAGCTATTCCAAGATGGGCTTTTCGGTGGAAAATTCCAGTGAAAAAATGGCTGTCGACGAAGGTGTGGAAACTGCCGTCGGAGACATGATGTTCATCTGCAATTCGCTGATGGAAGGGCTCGTAAAATCCAAGGTGGACGATTCTCTGTTCTTCGACGAATCCAATATCACTGAAGAGGAAGAGCCTGAAAAGGAAAAAGAAGAAGACAAGGAGAAAGAGGGCGAAAAAGAAGGCGAGAAAGAAGGAGATAAAGAGGGAGAGGGAAAAGAACCGGCTCCCGAAACAGTCGAAACGACTTCTCCGGAAGAAACAGAGGAACAGGAAGAAAGCAAAGAAGAGGAGAAAGAGGAAGAGGAGGAAGAACTCCCCGACGAATTCGGTGTGGCGGAACTCAGGAATCTGTTCCAGCAGACGGACGGCAAGGTGGACAGGGCGCAGATCGCGCGTATCAACAAGGCGATCGACCGCGTGCTGATCAACGAGAGCACTTTGCGCGCAAAGAAAAAGTCGGACGTCGCTCAGATCAGATACCGCCAGAAAGAGATAGAGCAGGAAAGAATGCTCAAAGAAATGGAAAAGGAAAAACAGGCGCTCGAACGTTCTCTCGCCAAGAAAGAAAAGATGGCGGAAAAAGAGAGAGAATCGCTTGAAAAACAGCGTGAACGCGACATAAAGCGCCTTGAAAAACTTGAAAAAGAAATGCGCGAGAAGAAGGAAACCATCGCTTCGGAAACAGAAGAACGCGCTCCGGAGGAGGATCTCGGAGAAGTCGAGGACCTCTCCGTAATGCCGATGTCTGAAGCGCTGAGAGGCGGCGGAAAGGGCGCGGCAGACGCGACTGAAAGTCCTTCTGAAGGCGCAGGCGCAGACAACGCGGCGACCGCGGACGGCGCGCAAAATACCGCTCCTCAGGAGGGCGCGCAAAACGAGGCTCAAGCCGCAGAAAGCGAGCAGACGCAAGCCGCAGAAAGCGGTCAGACTCAGACTGCGGAGGCGACGGACTCTGCTGAAAACGCGTCTCCCGAAGCCGTAGAAACGCAAGCCGCGGCAAGCGCAGACGACAATTCCGACGGAGCTGAAAAACCTGCCGGAGAAGGAGAGCCGGGGCAAGACGCTGAAAGTTCCGGCGCGCAGGAAAGCATAGGATCGGACGGCGTTTCAGAGCAGACCGACGGCAGAACGGACGGCGATGGAGAGTAAGAAAAAAAAGAAAAAAATTTCCCTGCCCGTGTTGATTATCAACATTATTGTGATGGTAATATTCGTGGCGGTGTTCGCGTGCATGCTGACTGTTATGATACAGTCCATGACGGGAAAGGAGCCGACGTTGTTCGGGTTCAGGTCTTACGTCGTGATAACGGAGAGCATGACGGGAACTTACGACAAGGGAGACGTGATCATAGTCAGAGTGCTTGACCCTGAAGATCTTGCCTCGGATCCGTCTCAGATAAAGGAAGGAGACGTGGTGACGTTCATTGCACCGGAAGGCTTCGGCGGTGTGGACGGCTACACGGTCACCCACCGCGTGGTCGAGGCGCCTTACGAGGACGAGGACGGCAGGAGGTATATCGGGACAAAAGGCGACGCGGCTGACCGGGCGGACGAAGTCCCCGTTCCGCTTGAGAACGTGACGGGAATGGTGCTTGGAAAAAGCGAATTGCTTGCCGGTCTGCAGAATATACTGAGAAGCAAAACGGGATTTTTGCTTTTGATAATAGTTCCGCTCGTACTGATCGGGTTGTGGCAGATAGCGCTGCTGGCGATCGCCGGCGCGAAAAACAAGAAGAAAGCCGAGGAGACTGAAGGCGGCGCGGCGGCAGGAAACGCCGAGACCGAGCAAGAGAGGATTGAAAGACTGAAAAAAGAGGCTGTCGAGGAATACGTCAGGAACAGAGAGTCTGAGGAGAACCGGGAGAGGGGAGACAAAGACGGTCCTGACGCGGACGGAGACAACTGAGGAGGGGAAGGGCTTACGCCCGCTGATCTATGAAAAGTGCAAGAGTTCTGACGCCCATATTGGTGCTCGTGCTGGTATTTTGTATGCTGGCTTTGACTTTTGCATGGTTTTCAATGAGCGTTCAGACTGAATCCGTATCCGTGCTCCGCGTGGGCACTTACATCAAAGTGACTTTCGACGACGAAGGGCTTCTCAACGCGGAGAAATACAACGGGCAGAAAGGCTATATGGACGACGGCACGCCGTATACCGACGACGACAAGGCGTACGAAGCGTATTATCACACTTCGCTGAAGCTTCAGGGCGGCGCGGATCTGTATCTAAGGATGTATTTTTCCGATCTTCTGATCAGCGTTTCCGACCGGTTTTACCGGCTGACAGCGGAACAGACGCTTGCCGGGATCGTCTCTGAATTCGAAGGATACGATCCTTCCGCTTCTCACGTCGGGAAAGCGGAGACGGTTACAACGGAAAACGGAGAAGAACTTCTTCTGACAGATCCTGCCGATGACAGCGAACCTTTCGTCTATACGGACGACGGCACGGTCAACGGAAAAGTTCTTTACATAAGGCTAGACAAAGCCAACGTGGACAAATATTTCACGCTGAGTTACGCAAGGATAACCGCGACGACCGAGCCGTACGCGTACGGAGATTTTGTCGCGCAGGGCGAGGGGCTTGAGTATATATACGGCACGGCAGCCGATGCAGAGGTGACAGACGACGCTTCTTCATACGGCAGATCCAACCCGATCTGCATAAAAATCGTATATTCCAATGCCGCTTATGCAAGGCCGTTCCCGTTCAGCGGAGAAGAATTCAAGGCTTCCAGCTTCAGGTTCGGGGTGCTGGCTGAGGCAAATTACGACTGAAAGGCGGCTGTGACGGCTGACCGCAAAAGAAATTCACACGGCAAGAAAGATACTGCCGGAACGATACTGACGGAGGTGTAAAATTGAAAGGACAGTTTACGCGGCTGATAATATTCATGGCTGTATGCGTGATCCTGATCGCAGGGGTCACGGCGGTCACCTATGCCGTATGGACCACCGCCGACGAAAGTTCCACGCCTGCGACAACACAGACGGGCGACTGGGAGGACGCGTCTTTCAGATACCTCGTGCTGGAGATCGTCTATTCCGACGGGTCGTCCGAACTCGCGGAATATGTGCAGAAAGCCGCAGACGGCTCTGACTTCGAGGCGTTCGATATTTCGGCGGCAGACCTTTCTTCTGCCGTAAGCGCGACAGTCAAAGGCTACAACGGCATACTGACGACTCTGAAGATCCCGCCCGTTATCACGGTGAAAAACGCGGGAGGACAGTCTGCTCAGCTGAACGTGACGAAGATCGCGACGGGCACGGTTGAGCAATACGACGGGCTCCGTCTGATAGAAAAACTGGAGATACCGTCCGGAGTGACGGAGATAGCTTCATATTCGTTCGCGTTCTGCGAAAGCCTCTTAGAGGTGACTTTTGTTCCGGGCGGCGGAGAGCTGACTTTGGGAGACAAGTGTTTTTACCGTTGCGTAAAGCTTGAGAGAAGCGCAGTTGACTTCGGCGGCAGGACGGTCACAGAAGGAGAATATTGCTTCGGTTGACCCGAAAAACCCGATACGTATCGGGAAATTCGGGTTTTTGCGGCTTTTTCGAGCCGCATTATTTTTTTTGCTTTCTGCCCGGCAAAAAAAGGAGACGTCCGGTCCGCGCGGGCACGTGCGCCGGCGCGACTTAAGCCTTAAAGCGTCTAAAACGGCTGTTTCAAGCAAAAAAAACGCGTTTTCAGATAAAAAAATGAAGAAGCAATGTAAAATTTAGATTAAAAATGTAAAATTTTAAAAATCGGTATTGACATTTTCCGTATGATTAATATAATATAAATATATAAATAAAATTGACAGGTCGGATAAGGGGAAATGGAAAAAAAGACTGTGGTCATTACCGTTGCTTTCGTTCTTCTGATCGCGCTGGCAGGTGTCGGCGCGGCATTTGCTTTTTTCCCCAATGAAAGCGATTCCTCTTATCTCGTCATAGGGTCAAACGACAATTTCAGCATCAGCATCGGCGTGGGCGAAACTCAGGGCACCTTGGTGCCGGTGAAAGCTGTCAACGACAACACCGCCGCCGGGGTCATCTCTGATTCGGACGGAGTCAGGATAAACGTGCCTTACGTCATCGGAGAAATTGAAGAAGGCGTCACCGGCATGAAAGTCGTCGTTTACGCCTCCACGGCGGTATGGCAGGACGGGGAAGGCAATCCCGTTTCTTCTGCGGTCGCAGATTATATGCAGGGGAAGCTGGATTTTTCTCTCGGAGAAGAAGGCTCTGACGTGTACGGCTGGAACAGCGTCTCCACTTCTTACGAGTTCGACTCTCCGGCTCAGGGCTCCACGGGGAATCTGGTGCTGGCGATAAGGTTCAACGTGACGGATGAACTTTTACCTGAAGAAATAAAGAACGCGACGCTCACGGTAAGCGTGACGTCCGAGTTCGTCAGAACATAAAAACACTGATCGTTGCAAGACGGGTCGGGGGACCCGCGGCAGAACGGCAAGGCTTACGCACCGGCAACGGCTGACGTGGCAGGAAAGGCAAAAAGGGAACAAGGAAAATTATGACAAACAATGCCTCAAAACGCAAAATAGTGTATGCAGTGACGGCTGTGCTCATCGCAGTCGCGCTGTTGCTGTCGTGCGTTCTGACGGCGTTTTTCTATACGCGCACGGGCGACAATTCAGGCGCGGGCAATATAGCTGAAGGCGGGGACGGAGACGAGATCTTCGGTCTCAACGACAGAGGCTACGGATCTTCTATTTACAACGGCACAACCCCTGCTATACCTTCAGGCGCTGTCGGATATGCTATCAACA
>CALWKT010000116.1 GCA_944381335.1 uncultured Christensenellaceae bacterium | reverse complement strand
ACGCCGTTCAAAGTCTGCCTGTTTTCAGACCGCTTATCGGAATGGATAAGTACGAGATAATGAAAACTGCGGAGGAGATAGGCACGTATAAACTCAGCGAGCTTCCGTATCAGGATTGCTGCACGGTATTCCTTCCCAAAAATCCCGTGATCAAACCTTCTGTGGAGATAGCCGTCAAGGAGCAGGCGAAGATAGAAAACCTCGGTCAGCTCGTTTCCGATGCGATAGCGAATATCGAGACGGTTGTTCTTAAGCCTCACAACTGATAATCGTCAAGAAACAACGCGCCGTTTCATCAGTTAAAGCGATTAAACGATGCGTTTAAACATGAGTGCATTTAAAGTAAGACGTCAAACAGAATAAAGTCGTTAAACAGCAACAGAATCACAGCGCAAAACAGAGACCCGGCATTATTTGCAGGGTCTTTTAACGCTTTGTTCTGCGGTTTGTCGGGTAACTGTTATAAAAAACCGTTTAATTTGTAACTATTCTGAAAAATGCTGTAATTTATAATAATTCTGTACTTACCAGCCGACCGGGACCTGATATATTTCGCCGATGGTTTCCCGGTTTTCATCGTCATAGTAATACGGAACCAGCACGTAGCGGTTGTAGCCGAGCAGTCCGTCCGCATTGTCGGAAACCGTTATCTCTCCGCTTTCGTTTTTTATATCAAGGATTATCTTATCGTCTGTAAACAGCGATTTTTTGACGATTTTATAGTTGAGATGAGGATCGGCGGTGAAAGTGATAGTCACCTTGTTTCCCTGCGTCTCCGCGTTGAAAGATGTCGCTTGAGGAAAATCGAAGGACACGTCCCGTTCTGCTGGCACGAAAGACGCATTGAAAACGTCTTCCTTGACGAATTTTTCCGGCGAGTTTTCAGATGCCCGGACAAGCAGTCCGTTTTCATAGGCGATTTTGTCAAGCCTGATATCGACAATGCCAGCCGGTTTTCCGAACGGACGAGGCGATCTGCAGGAATATATTTTTTCAAGATAATTTTTACACATAAGTGTGGGTATTCCGCCGCCGGTCACTTTGGAGGACATCGGGAAGTCGTAGCGCTTGGATCCCATCCAGAACAACAGGCAGTCGTCACCGGTGAAACTTACGTTGTATGCGTCGGCATTTCCTCCGGCAGATTCCACAGTGCCGGTTTTCGAAGCGACGTCAAAACGAAGTTGCGAGAGCTTTTTTGCTGTGCCGTATTTTGCGCATGCCTGCATACAATTTGTCGTCAGATATGCGGTTTCTTTTGAAAAGACCTGCTTTCCGGCATCGTTTTCGCGGGTGTAAACCACGTTGCCGTCTGCGTCCCGGATATATCTGATAAAGTGCGCTCCGGTATATTTTCCGCCGCCGGTAAGGGTCAAATATCCTCCGAGAAGTTCGAGAAATGAACATCCGTTGAGCGTGCTTCCGAGGGCGAGAGACAGATTGTCGTCGTCGGCAAGAGCAAACCCCATTTCTTTAAGAGCGGAATAACCGCATTGCACGCCGACCGATCTCAGAGTTGCGACTGCGGGAACGTTCAGAGAATACGCAAGAGCGTCTCTGACGGAAATGCTTCCGTAATATTTGCCGCCGTAATTTTGGGGAGAGTAACCGCCGAAGTCCGTCGGAGCGTCTTCCAGTACCGATGCGGGGGAAAGAAGTCCGTTTTCAAACGCGGGAGCGTAGCAGACGAGAGGTTTAAGCACAGAACCGGATTGCCTTCTGAAATTGTAGAAATCCGCAGAGAAATCAGAACGCAACGCGCGTATGCCGCCGGTCGAGACGTCGCAATCGATTGCGGCGCAAAGCGTGTTTTCGTACGAAGCGTACGCCTCGTCGCCGACAATGCTGCCAAGCGTTTTCTGCCTTTCGGGGTCAAGATAAGTGAAAAGACTGTAACCGCCCGCGCGCAGACTTTTTTCGTCAGTTCCGAGGATCCGGCATGCTTCGGAAAGCGCGTTGGTCACGTATGTTTTGTCAAAGTCGAGCGCGCTTTTGTCGTCTGCGATCACTATTTTTTCGGCAGACGCCGCTTTATATTCTTCGTCCGAGATCTTTCCTTGATCTCTCATAAGAGAGAGCACCAGCGCAGACCGTTTCAGCGCGTTTTCGTAGTTGTTCACGGGATTGTACTTGGTGGGACTTTTGACGATCCCGGCAAGCATTGCCGACTGAGCGATCGTCAGATCTTCAACGTCGCAGCCGAAAAACCTGCGCGCAGCGTTTTTCACGCCGTATTCGCCGGAACCGAAATAGAGCATATTGAAATAAGTCTCAAGGATCTCGTCTTTTGAAAGTCTTCTTTCGAGAGAAACAGCCATTCTCGCTTCTTTCAGCTTTCTCGAAAAGCTTTTTTCGTTGGAAAGGAAGGCGTTTTTTACTATCTGTTGCGTGATCGTCGAGCCGCCTTGCGCGCGTCTGCCGCTTTTGACGTTCGCGAGCGCCGCGCCGGCTATCCGGACGTAATCCACCCCGTGATGTTCGTAAAAGCGTTTGTCTTCAAGCGCGATAAAGGCGTTTTTCAGATGCTCAGGCACGACGGAGTAGTCTGTGCATATTTCGCTTGCCGTGCAATACGAAGTCAGATCTCCGTTGACGTCGTAAACGTCGGGTACGGTGTTTGCAAAGACGAGAGCCTGCGGGTCCAGGTCTACGTCGGAATTGATATAGATGACAATGCCGGCAACCGTCATGAGAGCGAAGAACGCGATCACCGCCAGAGACACCGCAATGCCGAAAACAGTCTTTTTTGCAAGAGAAGCTTTACTATTTTTATTTGCACGCATATTTATTATTTACTCTTTTTTATTTGAGTTTTCCCCTGTTTTTCGTTATAATTGTTATATGCAAAAATACAGGATTATTACTTACGGCTGTCAGATGAACGTGCACGAATCGGAAAAGATCGCCGGCATACTGACGAAACTGGGATATACGGAGGCAAAAGAGGAGGAAGACGCGGACGTCGTCGTCTTCAATACCTGTTGCATACGCGACAACGCAGAGCGTAAAGCCATGGGGCACATAGGCATGCTCAAAACGGAAAAGAAGAAAAACCCGGCGATGATCGTCGCCGTCGTCGGCTGCATGACTCAGCAGGACGGCGCGGGCAAGGCGCTGAGGGAGAAATTACCGTTTGTCGACATAGTTCTCGGCACGTCGAATCTGGCGCTTCTGGAGACGTATATACCTTCAGTTGCCGCAAGCCGCGCAAAGTACGTCGAAATTGACGAAAACGAATTGCCGCCGGTCAACGAAAACGAGAGCTTTTACCGCACCAGCGGTACAAACGCATGGCTGAACATCATGTACGGTTGCAACAACTTCTGCACTTACTGCATCGTTCCGTACGTGCGCGGCAGAGAAAGAAGCCGCACAAAAGAGGCGATCAAGGACGAGTTTCTGCGCCTTGCCGACGAAGGCTACAAAGAGATAACGCTTCTCGGTCAGAACGTGAATTCGTACGGAAAAGACCTTTACGGCGGGGAGTACGGCTTTGCCGATCTTCTCGAAGAACTGGCGAAGGTGGGCGGCAAGCGCAGGATACGCTTTATGACCTCGCATCCCAAGGATTTCAACAGAAGGCTGATAGACGTCATTGCGGAATACCCAAATATCTGCAACAATATCCATTTGCCCGTTCAGTCTGGTTCGGACAAGATCCTGAAGCTGATGAACAGGCATTATACGCGCGCAGACTATCTCGATATTATCGACGCGATACGTGAAAAACTGCCTGATTGCGGCGTTACTACCGATCTTATGGTGGGTTTCCCGTACGAAGAGGAGAGCGATTTCCTCGATACGCTTGATATGGTGGAAAGAGTCAGATACAGCAACGCGTTCACTTTTGTCTATTCAATGCGCAAGGGCACGCCCGCCGCAAAAATGCCGCAGGTCGATCCCGAAGTCGCAAAGGACAGGATAATGAGGCTGATCGCCGCTCAGAACAGGATCACGAAAGAACTTTCAAGGGAATACGAAAACAAGACGTACGAGATCTTGTGCGAAGATCTTTCTCCCAATAAAAAGGGCTGCGTCTGCGGAAGGACTGACAGCGGCAGGCTTGTCACTTTCCCGGGCGGAGAAGATTTGATCGGGAAATTCGTCAACGTAAAGATAACACGCTCGCAATCTGCGTCGCTTTTCGGCGAAAGGGAGGAATGATATGGCGCTGTCACCAATGATGAAATACTATCTCAGCGTAAAAGAGAACTACAAGGATGCGATCCTTCTTTTCAGACTGGGAGATTTTTACGAAATGTTTTTCGAAGACGCGAAGATAGCCAGCGAAGTCCTTGATCTTACGCTTACCGGCAGGGACTGCGGTCTTGAGCAGCGCGCTCCGATGTGCGGCGTACCGTACCATGCTGTCGACGGTTACATATCAAAGCTGATCGCCAACGGTTACAAAGTAGCGATCTGCGAACAGCTCACGTCTCCGGAAGAAAGCAAAGGGATGCTTGAACGCGACGTGATTAGAGTCATCACGCCCGGCACAGTAATCGAGGACGACATACTCGACGACAAAAAGAACAACTATCTCGTTTCCGTCGCCGTAAGCAAGAAGACTTTCGCGCTTGCGTGGGCTGACGTTTCAACCGGAGAATTCAATACTCTCGAAAAAGAACTCGTCGATTTTTCGTCGATCGAAGACGCGCTGATCACGGTAAGCCCCGCGGAAATAATCTGCAACGCAGAGGCGCTCGCGCTGACTGAGAACGTATCTGAAATGAGGTTGTCCAAGCTTCCCAGGTTTCAGAACCACAACGAATGGAGCTTCGAGCTTTCAAATGCGGAAAAAGCGCTCAAGGAGCAGTTCGGCGTTTCCAATCTTGACAAATTCGAAATAAAAGACAAAAAGACCTGCGTAATGGCGGCGGGCGCGCTTTGCACCTATCTCAAAGAGACTCAGAAGCGCGCGCTTTCCCACATTTCAGGGCTGAGATACGTCAGAAACGAAAGATATATGATCCTTGACGCGACTGCGCGCCGCAATCTTGAGATAACGCAGAACGCGCGCGACGGTTCGACCCGTGCTACGCTTCTCAAGGTCATGGACAAAACGCGCACTTCGATGGGCGCGCGCAATCTGAGGAGATGGCTTGAACAGCCGCTCAGAGACGAAAAGGAAATCAACGGCAGGCTGGACGCGGTGGAAGAACTGATTTCTTCAAGCCGCGTGAGAAGTAATCTGGACGGGTCGATCGGACTTGTAAAAGATCTTGAAAGGCTTTGCACCAAGCTGGTTTACGGCAATCCGTCTCCGCGTGATTTCGTTGCGATCAGGCAGTCGCTTGAGGTGATACCTCAGCTGAAAGAAACGCTGAAATTCTGCAAAAATCCGCTTTTGCTTTCGCTTGCGGACAATATGTTCGAACTGGAAAGCGAATATAACATGCTTTCGGATATGATATCAGACAATCCTCCCGCGTTGACGAAAGACGGCGGTTTCATCCGCGAAGGTTACAGCGAAGAACTTGACGGCTACCGCAATGCAAATAAGGACGGCAAGTCCTGGCTCGCAAAACTCGAAAGCGACGAAAAGGAAGCCACGGGGATCAAAAACCTGAAAGTGGGGTACAACAAGGTCTTCGGCTATTACATCGAAGTCAGCAAAGGCAACCTTGACAAAGTCCCGTTCAGATACGTCAGAAAACAGACTCTCACCACCGGCGAGAGGTTTATTACCGAAGAACTCAAGGATATCGAAGACAAGATCCTCGGCGCAGTCGAAAAGAGCGTGAAAATAGAGCTCGCGCTGTTTGAACAGATAAAGCTTGAAATGCTGAAGGCGATCCCTATGCTTCAGTCCACGGCAAGGGCGGTTGCAGTCTGCGATACGCTTTTGTCGTTTGCAAAGGTGTCCGCCGCAGGCAATTACTGCAAGCCGGTCATCAACGACAGTATAGAGGGGATAAGCATCAAGGACGGCAGACATCCCGTCGTCGAATCGCTTATGAAATCAGACGAATTCGTCCCCAACGATACTGAACTGGATTGCTATCAGAACAAGACCATGATTGTCACCGGTCCGAACATGGCGGGAAAAAGCACATATATGAGGCAGGTCGCGCTGATAACTTTCATGGCGCACGTGGGCTGCTTCGTTCCGGCAAGATCGGCTCAGATCTCCATCACGGACAGGATCTTCACCAGAATAGGCGCAAGCGACGACCTCGCGTACGGACAGAGTACGTTTATGGTCGAGATGGTCGAAGTCGCGACGATCCTTCAGAACGCAACGATGAGAAGCCTCCTCATTCTCGACGAGATAGGCAGGGGAACTTCTACGTTCGACGGGCTGTCGATCGCAAAGGCGGTGCTTGAAGACGTGACGTCAAGGATACGTTGCAAGACGCTTTTCTCTACGCATTTCCATGAACTGACCGAACTTGAAGGAACTCTCGAAGGCGCGGTAAATTACAAGATTGTTGCGACAGAGAAGGACAAAGGCATCATCTTCCTGCACAAGATCATGCGCGGAGGAACTAACAAAAGCTTCGGCATCGAAGTCGCAAAACTCGCCGGACTTCCGCAAAAAGTCATTGCCCGCGCCAAGGCGGTCTCCAAAGAACTTGAATCGGATGCCCACAAATCCAGACTCGCAAAGGCTGAAGCCAGGGTTCCCGATATGGTGGATATGATGGAGAACAATGCGGTGATAGAGGAACTCAGATCTCTCGACGTAAACAATATGTCTCCGATACAGGCGCTGACCACTCTCAGCGAGCTGGTAAGAAAAGTTATGAAATAGGTGAACAATGGCTGATATAAACGTACTTGACAGCAGCGTATACAATCTTATCTCGGCAGGAGAGGTCATTGAAAGACCGGCTTCCGTCGTCAAAGAACTGATAGAAAACGCCATCGACGCCGGAGCAGACAAGATAACGCTTCAGATAGAAGAAGGAGGCGTCAGATCCGTGACGGTGACGGACAACGGCTGCGGAATGGACGCCGTAAATCTTGCAAAAGCTTTTCTTCCTCATGCAACAAGCAAACTGAAGAAGGCTTCAGATCTGGATACGATAGCGACGCTCGGTTTCAGAGGGGAAGCGCTCGCTTCGATCGCCGCGGTGTCTCAGGTGACGGTAAAGACCAGACCTGCGGACTCTGAACTGGGTTCACAGCTCAGGATCAGCGCGGGGAAGAAGGAAGACATTTCTCCGTGCGGATGCAATGCCGGCACCGTGATAAAAGTTGAAAACCTGTTCTTCAACACTCCGGTCCGCGCGCGTTTTCTCAAAAAGCCGAAAGCGGAAGAAGGCTTTGTGACGCAGGTGGTAAGCGCGCTCATTCTGTCAAATCCGGAGATATCTTTCCGCTACATCGTGGACGGGAAGCTGATCTTCAACACCGTCGGAGGACTGGAAGACGCCGTTTTCCAGATCTATTCCAACGACATCGCTAACAATCTGATTTATTTCGACGAAAGTTTTCAGGGCGGTTACAGAGTGTACGGCTACACCGGGAAACGCTCTCTTTCAAGACATAACAAGAATTTTCAGACGGTTATCATCAACGGAAGAATAGTTCAGAACAACACAGTCAGCGTTGCGGTCTCGCAGGCGTACGGCAACTCGATGATGAAACGTTGTTTTCCGGTGTTCGTGATAAACATAGTCATGCCTTTCGACGATGTGGACGTAAACGTTCACCCGAGCAAAAGCGAAGTCAGATTCCGCGATCAGAACAAAGTCTTTTCATGCGTTTACCATGCGGTCTCGCTCGCGTTGTCCGGAGAAGAGGGAAGCGTCAGACTGAACATACAAACAGATGTTCACAATTTTGACGAACAGAACGTTCGCGGCGCAAGCGAAAACGTTTCTGAAAATCCCGGAAACGCAGATTCCAGCCGCGAAAACGGCGAAACTTATAAAAAAGCGTCGACTAGAGACGAAAAATCAGATTCCGCTACCCCAGTCGTAAACAGACCTGCAAAGGTCTGCGACCCTTCCGCCGTAATAAAGCCCGCCGCCGGATTTAACCGTGACGGACTTTTCGGGCGCGAAGACGAAGGGTTCAAAGGACTTGACGGCGCAATATCCAGACAGAAGAAAAAAGTGGAAGAAAGCGCCGTTTTCGGTACAAACGGTTCGTCCGGTCACATTGTACGCGACGGCGCGCGCCGCATGCCGCTGCCCGAAGTGGTCCAGCCTTCGATCTACGACGACGGCGAAGTGTTTTCAGAGATAGATAAGAATCTGAGCCTCGGATACGAAGTGATCGGACAGATCTTCAGCACGTATCTGATCCTTCAGCACGACGGCGTTGTATATATCGTCGATCAGCATGCCGCACACGAGAGGTTTCTGTACGACGGATTGACTGAAAAGATAAACGCGCGCGAAGTGCTGAGTCAGCCTATGATCGTGCCGTACGTGCTGGATTGCGACAACGCCGAGCACGATTTTATAACCGCATGCCTAGACAATCTGAGAGCGCTTGGCTTCGAGATCGAAGATTTCGGCGGACTGAGCTTTAAAATTTCCGCAGTGCCCGAAGTTCTCGGCAACATCAACCTCGGCGTATTCTTTGCGGATATCTTTTCAGAACGAGGAAAGATAGGGGCAATGAAAAGTTCGGACCTGATAAACGACAGACTTGCGCAAAGCGCATGCAAAGCCGCGATAAAAGCCGGAGACAAACTGTCCGGAGATCAGATTCGCAGTCTGCTTGAACAGATGAAAAACGGCGTTCCTGTGCAGTGTCCGCACGGCAGACCGGCAGTGATCGCCGTTACGCGCAAAGATCTGGACAAACTTTTCAAGAGGATCGTATGAATAAGATCCTCGTAATCGCCGGACCTACCGCGTCCGGGAAATCAGATCTCGCAGTCGAACTTGCGCTCAGATACAACGGAGAGATAGTCTCGTGCGACAGCATGCAGATATACAGAGGGCTGGACGTGGGAACGGCAAAGATACGTCCAGAAGAAACAAAGGGCGTAAAACATTATATGATCGACGTTGCGGACCCCGGCGAAGAATACAGCGTCTGGCAATACGCTCAGGCGGCAAAGCAGGCGATAGAAGATATAAGTTCTCAGGGGGAACTTGCCGTTGTCGTCGGCGGGACCGGGCTTTATCTCGAGTCCCTTCTTTATCCGCTGAATTTCGCGGTGGACAAAGACGAGAACGTCCGCGCAAGGCTTTCAAAGGAACTTGAAGAACTGGGAGCCGAAGCCCTGCATGCGCGCCTAGCAAAAGCCGATCCCGAAGACGCCGCGAAGATACATCCCAACAACACGAAAAGGCTTATCCGCGCGCTTGAGATACTTGAGCTTACCGGCGGAGCCAAGACCAAGACCGAAACCAGGCAGCTTCAGTACGACGTGTGCCTTCTTGCGCTCGACGTTCCGCGCGAAAAGCTGTACGAGCGCATAAAAAAAAGAGTTGAACATATGTTTGATTCGGGTCTCGAGGACGAAATCAAGAATATTCTTAGTCAAGGTCGTGCTGACAGAAATTCTCAAAGCATGCAAGCCATCGGTTATAAAGAATTTTTCGGATACTTTGACGGTAAACTTACTCTCGATCAGGTAAAAGCCGAAATAATCCTCAACACAAGACATTATGCTAAACGCCAGATAAGCTGGCTGAGGCGTTATAAATTCGCTCGCTGGGTAAATCCTTGCGACAAAAATACAATTTGCGAAACTATTGAAAACTTTTTAAGAGGTTGATATGAAGTTTAACGAAAATATAGTAAAAGCGGTGGAGGAAGCGGAAAAGCGTTGTAAGAACGCATTTGCCGGGATAGACCGCATTGCGCTTGAAAATCAGAACAAAGTGCTTGACGCTTTTGCGGACAACAACGTAGGGCAACGTCATTTTTCTCAGACAAACGGCTACGGCTACGACGACATAGGCAGAGACACTCTGTGCAAAGTATTTGCCGACGTGTTCCGCGCCGAAGCCGCGATCGTTTCGCCTCTGATCGTCTCAGGCACTCATGCGCTGACGGTCGCGCTGTACGGAATGTTGAGACCGGGCGACGAGTTGCTTGCTGTCAGCGGCGCGCCGTACGATACGCTTAAAGAAGTCATATCGGGAGAAGGAAACGGTTCTCTCAGAGATTTCGGCGTAAGTTACAGGCAGGTAGATCTTGTCGACGGCGCTTTCGATTACGAAGGAATTAAGCGCGCAATAAACGACAAGACCAGGCTTGTTTTCGTGGGAAGATCGCGCGGCTACGAATGGAGAGACGCTCTCGACGTCAGAGAGATAGGAAAAATGGCAGCTTTTGTAAAGGAACTCAAAAGCGACCTGATCGTGATGTGCGATAATTGCTACGGCGAATTCGTCGACGTCATCGAACCCACCGAAGTCGGCGTTGACGTCGCCGTCGGCTCGCTTATCAAAAATATCGGCGGCGGCATTGCTCCGAGCGGCGGCTACGTCTGCGGAAAGAAATCGTGTGTGGATCAGATCGCATACCGCCTGACTTCGCCATCAATCGGCATGGAGGTCGGCTCGTACGCTTACGGCTACCGCGAATTTTATCAGGGACTTTTCCTTGCGCCTCACGTCACGGCTCAGGCGCTAAAAGGCAGCGTGCTTTTCGGCGAAGTCTTCGATCGCGCCGGATACAGGACCATGCCTGCGCCCGGCTCGGAATGTAAGGACATAATAAGATCTGTCATGTTCGACACGAAAGACGAACTCATTGCTTTCTGCCGTGCCGTCCAGAGGGTTTCGCCCGTCGACAGCAACGTGACGCCTTTCCCGTGGGATATGCCCGGTTACGAGCATCAGGTCATCATGGCGGCAGGCACTTTTGTTGCCGGCGCGTCGATTGAACTTTCCGCGGATTCTCCGATCAAAGAACCGTATATCGCTTATATCCAAGGCGGTCTCACTTACGAACACGTAAAGATCGCGGCAATGTACTGCCTGCAAAGCGTACTGGAAAACAAATAATATATTGCAAAGTCAACTCTTCTTGTCAGGCGGCGTTTTGCCGCCTGATTTTGTTTTGAACATACGTTTTGTCGTAAATAGAAATCTTATTTTCGTATCCGAACGTTTTCTGCGTCGGTCTATTTGATAATTATTGCGGATAAGTCCGGGATAAAAAATCAATTCAGCACGTAAATATAACTTTATTTATGATCAAGATCAATATAATGACCGCGAGTTTTTTTGCGGCATAAACGTCATGATATTTCAAGCAAGTCAATTAAAAAAACACGAAAACGGCGTTTTAAACGCAGATTTAATTATTAAGTTTTGATACGGTTTGATGCGAACAAACATTCGACGTAAAACAGACACGGGCGGATCGCTGATGCAGTCTTTCAGCAAATAATAAATCGCTAACATAAATTTAATTTAACGATCTTTAAAAGCCGAACATATATTCAAGCGAAAACCTACACGGGTGAAACGTTAATCGGCGTTTATATGTCAAATCGATCAAATGCAAATAATCACAGTTAAAAGTGTTTAAAAGACGAAGGCAAAACACAGCAAGATAAGATCTCAAAGCGTTTTAACCTGCACGGATAAACAGATGATTAATTATTAGTTATATCACAAAAATAAATTTGCATTAAACATGTTGATATACAAATGCAAAGCAAGTGAAAGGAAACCGGTCAATACAGGCTATTGATCGCACACGGGCAGAATATAATCAGGATCAAAAAAGCCGCCATAAGGCGGCAAGTCATTTCATGAGTGTGTTCGCTCAGAATATTCTGTTTCTCATAAGTCCTTTGGCAACTCCGAGGATAGCGAAATCGTGGCTGCTGTCAACAATGATGTCTTCCATTGAAGAGTTTTCGGGGTGGAGCACGATTTTGCCGTCTTTTTTATAGAATCGCTTCAACGTCACTTCGTTGTTGTCGATCAACGCAACGACAATTTCGCCTTCGCGCGCAGTGCTTTGTCTTTTGATCAGTACGCAGTCGCCGTTGAGGATGCCGATGTCGCGCATACTTTCGCCTTTGACGGTCAGACAGAACATTTCGTCGTCAAGATTGAAATAGTCTGCGGGAACGTGAACGCTTTCGTCGCTGTTTACGCCGGCAAACAGAGGCTGACCTGCGGCGATATTTCCCAGAAGCGGCAGGGTCGCGAAAGAAGGGGAATCGTCATCGCTGTTCACAAGCTCGATCGTTCTGTTTTTTGAAAGCGAACGGCGGATCAGATTCTGTTCTTCAAGTTTATCGAGATAATATTGAACTGATGCCGTTGATTTGAAACCGACTTCCTTGCAAATTTCCCTGACGCTGGGCGGATAATTGTTTTTCTTGATAAAAGCTTTTATGAAAGCCAGCGTTTTATCAAGTTTTTCCTGTGTTTTAGCGTTTGCCATAGGACACCTCACAGTTGTTCTGTGATAATTTTAGCACATATGTTCACATTTTGCAACAGAAATTAAAAATTTTCTCAAAATCAATCGTCTTTTTTAGGCTTTTTGTTTCTCAGCGTGACTTTCTGAGCGGCGCTACGCTTAATGTCGTCGCTGATCGCCGCATAATGGCGCTTGGTCGTGTTGATGTCGCGGTGACCGAGAACCTCGGCTACGACGTAGATGTCGCCGGTTTCCTGATAAAGTTCTGTGCCGTAAGTGCTGCGCAGTTTGTGAGGCGTGATGTGCTTTAGCGGAGTGATGAGCTTTGCATATTTCTTTACCAGTTTTTCCACGCTTCTGACGCTCATGCGCTTTTTTTGCAGAGATAAGAATAGGGCGGGTTCGTTGTCGAGCGCCGGATCGCCGGAACGTTCGTCAAGATATGCAATCAGAGCGTCGGCGACTTCCTGAGAAAAATACAAAATCGCCTGATTTCCGCCTTTTCTGGTGACTTTGAAGCCGTTTATGTTAAAGTCAATGTCCGAGACGTCCAGTCCGACCAGCTCGCTGATACGTATTCCGGTGCCGAGAAAGAGAGTGATGATCGCAAGATCGCGCAACTTTGTTTTTTCCTGAAATGATTCCTGTCTTACCGAAGGAAGGCTCGCGCCGCTTTCAACTTCGTCGAGAAGCTGCGATACTTCGTCTGAATCAAGCCGGATTATCGGCTTGTCGTGAATTTTTGGCGTAAGCACCTTTGATGCAGGATCCGCAGGGATCTTATCCTTATTGTAAAAATACTTAAAAAAGGATTTTATCGAAGCGAGTTTGCGCGCTTTGGTTTTTTCTGAGTTGA
>CALWKT010000115.1 GCA_944381335.1 uncultured Christensenellaceae bacterium | reverse complement strand
GGCATGAACGCCCTGCCCGACAAGCCGAATCTGCGGAATATGCGGTCGAGAATGAACGCTACTCTCGCCATATAACCGGAATCTTCGAGTAATGAGAAGAACAGGAAAAGCAACAATATCTGCGGCAGGAAGGACATGACCGAGAACAGTCCGCCCAGCACGCCGTCAACGACGAATCCCGTCGCCCACTGAGCTACGTCGCCGCTTGTCATCGCATCTGAGACCGCACCCGATATCGACGACGTTATACAGTCGAGAAGATTGAACAGTATAACGCCGGGGGAAGATATGCCCTCAGCCGAGCCGAATATGCCTTCTCCCCACACACCCTGAAGCGATACCCAGTCTTTGCCGAGCGCGCCCATCGCGCCGAGGTACAGGAAGTCCTCTGAAAAAGTCAGGTGGAACACCGCAAAGAGTATCGCAAGAAAGATCGGGATACCCCATATCCTGTGAGTCAGTATCCTGTCCGCCTTGTCCGAAGCGGTGAGTTTGTCCTTGCCGGACTTTTGACCTTTGACAAGCGCCTTTGAATAGTTCTGAGCTATGTATCTGTAACGCGAATCCGCGACGATAGCTTCAAAATCCGAACCGAACGTTTCGTCGTCAAACGTTTCTTTGAACTTCTGGACGGTTGCCGCCGCCTGCGGATGTTGCTCCACCTCGATCTCGTCAAGTTCCACAAGCTTGACCGCATGAAACAAAGCGTTTTCAACGCCCGCGCCTTCAAGCGCTATCTTGCAGTCTCTTATGAGATGAGTGAGCGCGCCGCCTTCAAGTACCGTAGCGCCTTTGCGCGGATTTTCAGAACAATCGTAAGCGCGCTTCATCAACTCGTCAATGCCGTCGCCTTTCAGCGCTGATATCGCGACGACGGGCACGCCTATCTTGCGCTCAAGCTTTGCCGCGTCTATCTTGTCGCCAGCCTTTTTCACTTCGTCCATCATATTGAGCGCAACTATGACCGGCACGTCGATCTCAAGCAGCTGC
Organism: uncultured Christensenellaceae bacterium; assembly: GCA_944381335.1. The sequence goes on along the minus strand of CALWKT010000115.1, from coordinate 6,998 downwards.
GTGGTGAGATAAAGGTTGCGTTCAAGATTGGTCGCGTCCACGATATTTATTACGCAATCCGGTTTTTCGTCAAGAATGTAATTGCGCGAAACGACCTCTTCAGGCGTGTACGGCGACAGAGAATATATGCCGGGAAGATCGACAATCGCTATCTGCTCTTTCAGCTTTTTGTATATGCCTTCACGTTTGTCGACAGTTACTCCCGGCCAGTTGCCAACGTGCGCGGTTGAACCGGTCAGATTGTTGAACAGCGTCGTCTTTCCGCAATTTGGGTTGCCCGCGAGCGCAAATTTCTTCATCCTTTCACCTCCGTGATAACAAGTTCTGCTTCGCTTTTGCGCAAAGTCAGTTCATAGTCGCGTATCGTGACTTCGATCGGATCTCCGAGCGGCGCGCGCTTTCTGAGATACACTTCCGCGCCCGGCGTCACGCCCATATCGAACAGTCTGCGCCTTATCCTGCCTTCGCCGGACACGCTCTTTATCACGCCCGACTGCCCCACAGTAAATTCACTGAGTTTAAGTTGCATAATACCTCCTTATACCGCGACGAGGATCTTCGTAGCGACGCCTTTGTCCAAAGCCAGCCTGGAATCCTTTACCATAACGATGACGCTGCCGCCGCTCACCGACAAAACGGTAAGTCCGGACCCGACCGTTATGCCGAGGTTTTCAAGATGCTTTTTTGTCTTTTCGTCCGCCATTACGCGGATCACTCTTAGATTTTCGCCCTGCGGCGCAAATACTATCGGCATATTTTTCTCTCCATAAAACCTTTAAATGTGAAATAAATTTCATATTTCGACTAAATTATAGCAACCCCATTTTGTTCTGTCAAGCAAAATGTGAAATATTTTTCATATTTTTGTATTTGCTATTTTACGCCGATTATATTATAATAAAAACGAGGAACAGCTATGCCCAAAACGATACGCAACCCGCAGCAGGAACGCTCGATCGACAAAAAAAACAGAATAATAAACGCCGGATACGAACTTTTTTCGGAAAACGGATATTACAACACCAACACCGTGCAGATAGCGAAACGCGCAGGCGTTTCCACGGGCATCGTTTACGGCTATTTCCGCGACAAAAAAGACATCCTGAGAGAGGTCACCTCTCTTTATATGGACAAGGTCACAAAGCCTATACTCAATCTGTTTGACAATCTCGAAACGCCTTTCGACGCGCGCGACCTCGTATCAAGGATCGTCGATCTGGTCATCAGCGCGCACGGCGAAAACGCCGGGATCCACGAAGCCCTGCACTCTCTCACTCATACAGATCCTGAAATAAGCGCGCAGTTCATCAGCCTGGAAGACGAACTCACCCTCAAGATAGCAGACAGATTGACGCGCCTTAACGTACTCAAAGATGACGCGAAAGAAAAGGTTCATTTCGCGATGGACGTATTGCAGTCTTTTGCTCACGAATACATCTATGACCATCACGAATATATTGATTACGACAGATTCAAAACGCTTGTCACAGACTGCCTCGTCTCTCTTATAAACAAAAAATAAATCCTTTAAGACATCAATACAACGAAAAAACGGGTCGTCGACCCGTTTTTATTGCATACCGTATCATACAATTCAGTAACAAACTGCGATTTTCGTTTGTTTCCGTGCGCTTGTTACGACTGCCGCTAAAGACCTTCCTTTATTCCTGCACGACGTAAGGCTTATTTAGCGCTCCGTCGTCGTAAAGCACGACTTCAAACGTGATCCAGTCTGAATCCTCTGCCATATAAAAACGTTTGTCGCTTGTCGCCACGGGCGCGCCGACGTTGCATATCCTGACGTAGTTTGCGCCGACTGCCAATTTGTCCGCGCCGATTCCGTCCACATATATTTCCGCTCTGTAAGGAACGTCTGTGTCGTAAAATTCGTAAGTTTCAGATCCTGCCCTTTTTATCTCGACTTTTACACCCACCGGATAACTTGTATCCAGCGCGAAGAATCTGAACCATATCTGTTGCCCAAAGTCGTAGTTTTCAACCCCGCATTCCGGATCTGCGGGTTTTTCAAGTTTTACCTTTTCTTCAGAATACTCATAGCTGTCGTCTTTTTTAAGCTGATAAACTTTGCCCGAATTTTTAACGCTCACCGTTATTATGCCGTTCTTTACCGTAAACGTCTTAACCGCGCTGTTGTCGGGATCATTGAGTTTCATTGAATAAACGTCGTCGACGTCGCTGAGATAATAAAGACTTCTTCCGCCTTTGAAGCTCTCTGTAAGCATTCCGTCGATAACGACGAAACAGTTGTGATCTTTTTCTTCTGAACTCATCGGCTCGTCCGAATACGCAAATTCATAAACTCCGTTTTCTGAAGCCGTATCGTTTTGCAGATAAGTAATATTGCCGTTTTCGTCTGAAGTAACTTTATATTCTATACTGCCCGACTCCGTTTTCATAAACAGGTTTTTGCCGCCGTCGATCATAGGGTATCTCTGAGAATTGCTCAGTCTGATATAATTGTCGCCCCCGGAAAACCGCTCAAACGGAATGACTACCGACACTATGCCGTCTTCGTTCTGCACGACGTCGAAACTCTCGTACTCTCCGCTGTCAGAGGTCTTTATCTCCACTTTGATGCCGTTCAGCGCGAGATCTTCGTATTTTGCTTCAAGTGAAACCGCCCTCATGTCGCCTTCGCCCCGGATTTCCGGTTCGAGAACGGGAATGAGCGATTCTTTTGAGATGCCGCTGTAAGCATACCGTTCGGACAAAACGTACTCCGTTTTCTTCCCCTTATTGTCGACAGTCAGAGTATCTCCCTCTGCAACGACGGACAGCGAGCTGTCGGCTGAATCGGCATTGTAACCTTCATTGCCCCTGTTCAGATCGTAGACTTTTATCTCGCCTGCCAAGGATAATGTCATCTTGTCGTCGATCACCGCGACCCAGTCGGACGGGATCTCTCCGTTTTCAGAGGTTTCGGCGCCGACCGGCAAATACACGCCGCAACCGATCTGTTCGTCTTTTGATTCGTCGTCACAGGCGACCGCGCCCACGGCAAATAACGTCAACGCGATGACCGCTATCAAAATAAATATTTTCTTTTTCACGCCTTCTTCCTCCTCTCAAAAATTTTTCCACATCCCTGAAAAACACAAAAGTCCGAGAAAATCAACGTAATTTTCTCAGTCTCTTTCTATCTTTCATAAACAACACCCCGTTTGTTTTCGTAAACGTCTTATTGCGCCGTTTTGTCTCTCGGCTTCCCGGTGGATATCTGTTTATATTATTATAGCATCATTGCAAATTATTTTCAATATCCCCTGAAATGCCGAACGCCCCGACTCCGTTAAACACAACGGCATATGCTTATAAATTTATAATCATATTCAAAATTCATTATTCATTAGATAAAAAAGGCGCTTTCCGCGCCTTGTATTTTTTATTATCTCCACAGAACTTTGAGCGTCTCTCTGTCGAGTACTCCCCATCTGCCGTCCTGACGGACGATCGCTTTGCCGTTTTCAAAACCGGTCGCGACGTCGAATTCCATCGGGAGCACCTCCGCTCCTTCTTTGTCGATATACCCGCTCTTTTCGCCTATGCTGACTGCCGCGAGCCCTTCGCTGAAGCTGGTCGCGCTGTCGTACCTGTAGTCTATGACCAGTTCGTTCTTTACGTTTATAAACCCGAGAAGCCCGTCCTTTTCCACGCAAGCCATGCCTTCTCTGAAAGGATACGCGTTGTCGTACACGGGCTGTATCAGCACGTTGCCTTTCCAGTCCTTGTAGCCCCACTTCCCCTGGCGGCAGAATTTGACTATGCTGTCAGGCGTAAGCTGCTCTTTCTGCGGCTTTTCGGGCGCAGGTCTTTCACGTTTGCCGTATACCAGATCGTGAAGATTGACGTTGTCATACGGTCTGTAATCATACTTGGGTCTGCCGTTTTTTTCAGGCTGTTTCTCGCCCTGTTTATTCTTTTTCTTGCCCTGAGGCTGGGCTTCTTTGCGTACACCGCCGTTTTGTCTGTCGTTCTGCTTGCCGTTCTGTTTACCGTTGTCCCCTTTCTGTCTGTTCTGTCTGCCGCGGTCGTTCTTGTCTTTCTGAGCCGCTTCTTTGCTCTCTTTCTTACGGGTCCCGTTCTCATCGGCGGACGGCGCGTTTTCCGGCTTCGGCTCGTCAGGTCTGAACGCAAGCCCGAGTTTCTTGAGCGCGCCCGCGACTTCAAGGCACTCCCTCTTGCCGATGTATCTTATGCGGTAAAGCTCTCCGGCGCGCCTTTTTGCAAGATCTTTGGCGCAGGTAACGCCGCCGTCGCGCAAAATGCCCGCCGTCTTTTCGGAAAGTCCGAGGTCTTCAAGCGGCGTAGCGAGCGCAGCGGGATCTCCCTGCGGTTCGTAGCCGTCGTTTATTTTCTTTTTATTGCGTTTTCTGTTGTCTCTTGCCATATAAATAGATATTACCACAATTTTGCGATATTGGCAACTTTTATCTGAACATCCTCTCTCCGATCACCGCGAAAAAGCGCGAAAAGCACGCTTTTTCTTTCATTCTCTTCAGAATTTCAGTTTCACTCTGAGCGTATGTTCCTTGCCGCCCTTTATCTTGTAGCCGGGTTTGAGGCTGGCTATCGCCGGAACGTCGCCGCCTACGCCGCGCTGTTTGCCGTCCACGCAGACGGTGAGCACGTTTTCGCGCCTGAGTTCGTGCAGATGTTTCGCCCTGAACAGCGTCTCGCAAGTGTAAGGATGCACCGTCATTTCAAAAGGCGCGTCTACTGCCGTCAGTTTCACGCCGGCTTCTCCGCCGATCTCGGCGTATCTTATCCCGGTATGATTGCCGTTCTCCTGCGGCACAAGATAATCGTGGATAAAGTCCCCGGCATTGCCTTCATACACGCCGAGAGTCGCCGCGGTCGCTCTGTCGCAGTAATTTTCATGCGGTCCCTTGCCGTAGAATTTCACTCCGTCCACTCCTTCCGCAAGCCTGAACGTGAAACCGTATCTCTCCATTGCGAACCAGGATTTCACTTTCATTTCAAGTCTCACGCCGTCCGCGCCGAAAACGTAACGCGTCTTCAGCGAGCGCAGAAGCGGCATGGACCAGCGGACTTCGGCAGTTACACAGCCGTCCTTTTCTTCCACTTTCACCAGCTTGCCCTTCAGTCTCTTCATCGCGCTCCTGTACTTGTACAGCAGCAGGAAATATTTGCCCACGAAATCGGGCACGTGCGGCATACTGTCGTTGTCGATCGTTGCTCTGAAGAAATTGGGAGCGATCGGAGAAGACAGCTTTTCATCGCCGTCTTTTCTGACAGAATTTATCGTGCCCGTGTTCGTTATCGTATATATAACGTTTCCGCACGTCACTTCGACGGCTTTTCCGTTACGCATGAGTGACGCGCCTTTTTCAAGCGGTTTTTCAGCAAAATCGTACCCTTGCAACACGAACTGCTCACTCGCTACTACGTGTCCTTTCTTTGCGTAAGGCTCATCCTTTTTCAGCTTGAGTCTGACGTCGAGAACGCACTCTTTCCCTGCGGGAAGCGCGGGCAGATCTATCCTGTAAACGGTCAGGCTGTCCGGTCCTCCTTTCGCTTCGAGTTTCCCCTCCGCGACGGTCACGCCTTCGGCGGAGATCGCGTAAACCAGATCGAACTCGGACATATCTGTAAAACGGTATCTGTTCAGCGCGCTGAGCACGCCGTCTTTATAAGTGAAATCGACTTGTCTGTACTGATGCTTCACTTCGTAAAGCGCGGGATTGGGAGATCTGTCTCCTCTCACGATGCCGTTGAACGCGAACCTGCCGGCGTTCGGCTTGTCTCCGAAGTCGCCGCCGTACAGCCATTTCTTTACGCCGTTCTCCTCTCTCAGTATGGTCTGATCGGCAAAGTCCCAGATAAAGCCGCCCGACAAGCGGTCGTATTTCTTGAACATATCCCAGTAATCCGAGAAGTTGCCCAGGCTGTTGCCCATACAATGCGCGTATTCGCACTCGATAAAAGGCAGATCCTTGTACATATCGGGCGTATATCTCGTGCCGAACATAGCCCAGAACGCCGCGCAGTGCATGAACGTCTTGTTTTTCGCGATATCTTCGGTGTCTTCCATCTTGACGTACATCCCGCTCAGCACCTCGCCCACCTTGCCCGTCTGATCGGGGTGATAGTGTATAAAACGCGTGTCGTCCAGTTCTTTTACGGCGTCGCGCATCCTGACGAAGTTGGAGCCGTAACCCGCTTCGTTCCCGAGAGACCAGCTGATTATGCAGGGATGATTCTTCAGTCTGTTCACCATATTGCACACGCGTTGCAGACAGGAAGCTGTCCATTTGGGATCTCCGGCGGGGATCCATCTCGCCAGTCCGTGCGTTTCCAGGTTGGTTTCGCTCATGACGAGTATGCCCAGTTCGTCGCACAGATCGTAAAACGCGTCGCTGTTGGGGTAATGGCTCGTGCGTATCGCGGTTATATTGTTTGCTTTGCAAAGCAGAAGATCTTTTTTTATCAGTTCTGCCGGCACGGCGTGTCCGTATTCGGGATGAAATTCGTGTCTGTTCACGCCGCAGATCTTGATCGGTCTGCCGTTGAGAAGTATGAACGGTCCTCTGCCGTTCTTCATCGGAGCTATCTCAACCTTTCTGAAACCGAAACGGCATTTGCGCAGATCTTCGAATTTCCCGTCCGCGGTCAGTTTTACCTCCACGTCGTAAAGCTCAGGCTTTTCGTGAGACCACAGCAACGGCTTGTCCACAACGGCTTTCAGAGTTATCCTCTGCTGCTGCCCGTCCGCAAGTCCGACCTCTTTGCACATTTCATTTACCGTCTTGCCGTCCTTTGACAAAATGACCGTGATCTTTCCGTTTTTCAGTTCTTTCCCGACGGCGGCAAGCTTGATTTCAGTCTCAAATTCCGCGCTGTCAAAAGTATCGTTTAACCTACACGTAGCCTTAAAATCCGCTATCTGAGCTTTGGGCTTGTAAATCAGATGAACGCTTCTGAAGATGCCCGAGAGTCGCCACATGTCCTGGTCTTCG
>CALWKT010000114.1 GCA_944381335.1 uncultured Christensenellaceae bacterium | reverse complement strand
CTCTTATGCGGTCAGAAACAACGTCGCTCTCGTGCTTGCAACGACAGGTTATTCCAAAGAACATGAGGACGCGGTAAAGGCGGCAAGCGAAAAGGTCGCGATATTCCGCGCGAGCAATATGTCGCTCGGCGTAAACCTGCTCGTCCACCTGTGCAGGAAGGCGGCGGCGATACTCGGAGACGGCTTCGACGTGGAGATAGTCGAAACGCATCACAACAAGAAAGTGGACTCCCCTTCCGGCACTGCGCTCACCCTCGCGAACGCTATAAAGGAAGAAAAAGAAGGCTCCTACCTGACTTTCGGCAGACACGGGGGCGACACGAAACGCAAACACGACGAAATAGGCGTGCACGCCGTCAGAGGCGGCACCGTCGTCGGCAAGCACGAAGTGCATTTCTTCGGTGAAGACGAAGTGGTCACCCTGACCCACGAAGCGCACAGCAAAGCGGTGTTTGCGCAAGGCGCCATACGCGCGGCGGCGTTTGTGGCAAAATGCGGACCCGGGCTTTACTCGATGCCCGACCTGGTCGCTTCACTTTAGTCAATCCTCTTATCTGCGGAAACGCAAGGATTATAAACTACAAAAACACGGACGGATTTCCCGCCCGCGTTTTTTGTATGCTCAAAAAATAATGCGAGCCTCGTTCAGACTCGCGCTTGTTTTATAACATCTGAGGTGAGCGTCGTAAAACGCGTAAAATCGCGCTTAAAACCGCTTTGATCGTCACAGCAGATATTTGTTTTCGTTAATCAGGCGCCGTGATACTTGTTGTACGCTTCGGCATACGCCTTTTTGAATTCGTCTATTTCCGCCTTGTGTTCCTTCACAAGAGAGTCGGTTTCCTGCGTGATGTAGCTGTGCTTTTTGTAGACCGTCACTTCGAAATTTTCCGCAAATTTAAAAGCGAGCGCCTGTTCCCAGGTATAGTTTATGCCGCTCGTGGCGGTGACCGTCTTTTCTCCGTCTTCATAGGTGTATGTCACGCAGTAAAAATCTTTGGTGGAGTTGGAAGACTTCATCTCGCTCGACACATAAGTCGCCTGAACTTTTCTTCCCTTCTTCAGCGTTGTCAGGAAAATCGCGTACCTGATCATATATGTCGCGGCGAAAAGTACGGCTAGCGCGCCGGCGAAAACTGCTATGTAAAGCGACGCTTTCGCGCCCTGGATCCCAGCATTGTCGCTCCATACGGAAAGTATGACGATGGGCGCGACGATAAGAATCGCACCCACAACGTAAGCTATTATTGCGGATTTTATGCCGTTTTTCTTCATTGCTGCTTGTACACCAGTCTGTTGCAGTTGGGACAGAATTCGAGACCGCCGTCCTGACGGAGTTTTGCGGCGATATCCTTTGACAATTCGAGACCGCAGCCCATGCATGAGCTTGTCGCCTCGTCGAACGGAACAAACGGCGGAAATTTCGCGACCTCCTTTGCCTTTTTGTACATCTCGACAAGTTCCGGCTCGATCGTCTTTTCAAGTTCTCTCTGCGCCGCCATGACCTCTTTAGCCTTGGACTGGATCTCCTGCCTGACCTTTTCCATATCGGGCGTGCACTTCTTTACGGCGACGAAGTAGTTGTTCGCGTTCGTAAAGAACGCCTTTGCGTCGGCGTCCAGCTTCACCAGCTCTCTGCGCACGGCGTCGAGTTCTTTTTCGATCGCTTCAAGCGTGCCGTACAGCTTGAGAAGCTGTTTTTCATAATAATCTGCTTGTTTCAGATCGCTGATCTCGTCAACGCCTTTGTAGTACTCGTCTATATCCGCCAGCAGTTTTTCGTACTGTTTCGTCAGTCTTTCGACGTTGACGAAATGCTCACCGATGACGCCGCTCATGCGCTTGCCGTCCTCAATGGTCTGCTTGTAAAGCTTCATGTACTTGTTGTACTGTCTGGTCGCCTCGCTCGTCCTGAACTGCTCGTTGAGCTGGTTGATCTCTCTGTCCATACTCTGGTACCTGAGCATGCCTTCTATATTCATGATTTCTCCTTCAAGCCCTGCGGTAGGGGTTGCCTTCCGTCTCGCTCTTATGATAATTGATCTTGTATTTGTCGAGCACGCCGCCGATGATATCGACAATACAGCGCTCGCTGGAATAATGCGTGGCTTCGACGATCGCCACGCCTGCGTAGTGCGCTTCAAGCGCCACGTTGTGTTTGACCTCTGCGGTGACGAGAACGTCAATGCCCTCGTCCTGAAGACGATATATCAACTCGCTCTCTCTGCCGCCAGCACCGGTGCTTACCGCAACGGTCCGGATCTCTTTTCCCGGTTCTCCCACGTACCTTACCGTGTCGTCTCCGAGAAAATCCGCAACTTTTGCCGCGAACTTTTCAAGCGTTGACGGCTTGTCCAGCGCGCCGATCCTCAAAGCCTCGCCCTCTCCGGAAAAAACTTTCACGCCCAGCATACGGGCAACCGTATCGTTGGTGCCTCCTTCGCAAATGTCGACATTGGTATGCATTGCGATCTGAGCAATGCCGAGCTTTATCATCTTTGAAACGACGGCATATCTCATGCGGTCTTTCGCGCTGCAAAGGGTTTTTATTCCGAAGAATATCACCGGATGATGGCTGACGATCAGATTGCATCCTTTTGCGGCGGCTTCGTCCACAACAGAGGGAGTGACGTCCTCGCACAGCATTATCCCGGTGACTGAGGCGTTCTCGTCGCCGATGCAGAATCCGCTGTTGTCAAAGCTCATCTGTTTGTCGAGCGGAGCAAACTCAACGAGTATTTTTTCTATGTCTTTTACCGTTATCATTTTTGGTACCCGTGTAGGTTAAACGCTGTTTTACTTTACTTGCCGATATAATCTTTCAGCTTCTTTGTACGGTTGGGATGACGCAGTTTTCTGAGCGCCTTCGCCTCGATCTGTCTTATTCTTTCACGGGTGACGTTGAACTCTTTACCCACCTCTTCGAGAGTCTTGGGTCTGCCGTCTCTGAGACCGTATCTCATAAGAAGAACTTCGTTTTCTCTCGGGGTCAGAGTGTCAAGCACCTGAAGAAGCTGTTCTCTCAGCATCTTGGCTTCTGCTTTTTCCGCAGGGGATGCCGCGGTGTTGTCCTCAATGAAATCGCCGAGGTGGCTGTCCTCTTCTTCACCGATAGGAGTTTCGAGTGAAACGGGGTCCTGCGCGATCTTCTGGATCTCGATGACCTTCTCTTCGGGGATGTTCATCTCTTTGGCTATCTCTGCCGGCGTAGGTTCTCTGCCGAGAGTCTGCATCAGCTGACGCGTGACCCTGCCCGTCTTGTTGATCGTTTCAACCATGTGAACGGGGATCCTTATCGTTCTCGCCTGGTCTGCGATCGCGCGGGTAATGGACTGTCTGATCCACCAGGTCGCGTACGTGGAGAACTTGAAGCCCTTTTTGTAATCGAACTTTTCTACAGCCTTCATAAGTCCCAGGTTGCCTTCCTGGATCAGATCGAGAAACTGCATACCCCTGCCGACGTATCTCTTTGCGATAGAAACGACAAGTCTCAGATTGGCTTCGCTCAGTCTGTCTTTTGCCGCCTGATCTCCCTTTGCCATTCTCTCAGCAAGGACGATCTCCTCTTCTGAAGTAAGAAGCGGGACCTGACCGATGTCCTTCAGGTACATCTTGACAGAATCGTCAGTGGTGCCCTCGAGCGAATCGAGAGACATCTTTTCTTCGAGAGTGGTTTCAACGATCGTAATGCCATTTGACTCGATTTCGGTAAAGACATTTTCCATTTCCTGCACGTCGAGGTCAAAACGCGCGAGTTTTTCGTTGATCTCGTCCTCGTTGAGTTTGCCGTCTTTAGCGGAAGCGATCAGTTTTGCGACTTCCTGAGCGATCTTCTCTTCTCTCGCGGTTTTCTTGTCGTTTTCTTTCTTATCGTTATCCATGTTTCCTCCTACTTTATTTTTTCTTTTGGTTATTGCTCATCTGAGCGAGTATTTGCAATTTTTCCTCTTCCGAATCGCTTTCGGAATAAGCTTTCAGAAGTAGTTTGCGCTGCTTTTTCACGAACTCGTTTTCGAGCGCCGTAACACAGCCTTCGAAATAGCCTTCCGCCGCCGCCTGGTTGACCTTTCTGCCTTCGGCGAGTATCTCAGAGACCTCGGGTATTTCCTTCTCCAGCGCAATGAGATCGTCCAGCGTCATTTCGTGATCTCCGCGCCTGTATATGTCGTACAGCTTTTTGTGATCTTCGTCTTCGCAGTACAGAGACAGATCTTTGTCGAAAGAAAGATCTTCAATGCCGCCGAACAGCGCGAACAGAACGTAACGTATTGCCTTGTAGTACTTGCCGTCCTTGCGTTTCTGAGGCTGCGAAAGCAGTTTGGGCGCGCCGTCCTCGCTGAACTCCGACTCCTGAATCAGCTGGCGTCTGACGGTGTCCGTACCCAGCCCGCTCAACCTGGAGACCAGGGGTATATATGCGTCCGTCTGCGCCGGGGTGGGCAGAGTCTTGAGTATCTTCACCGCCTCGACGACGAATTTCCCCTGCTCTTCCGCAACGTTCATATCGTAATTTTTCGCGAGCACGCGCAGTTTGTATTCAAAAAGCGGCAAAGCCTTGCCAAGCTGAGCGGAAAAACTCTCCACTCCGTGCTCTCTTATATATTCGTCCGGGTCTAGATTGTCCGGAAGCGAGACGACTTTCACGTTCAGCCCTGCGCCGTAAAAGATGTCAAGGCTCCTCAGAGTGGCGGCTTGTCCGGCGGTGTCGCCGTCGTAACAGACGTAAACGGTGTCGCTGTAGCGTTTTACGATCTCAGCCTGCTTCACGTTGAGCGCCGTGCCCATCGAAGCGACAACGTTTTTCACTCCCGCCTGATAAAGCGAGATCACGTCCATATATCCTTCGACCATGATCACGCTGGTGACTGCGTTCTTCAAGCGGTAGTTCTTCAGCGTGTACTGCCCGAAAACCTCGCACTTCTTGTTGAAAATGACAGTGTCGTTGGTATTGCGGTACTTCATCTGTTTTTCGCCCGTCAACACTCTGCCGCCGAACGCTATGACGCGTTTCATGCCGTCGATTATCGGCACGATGAGTCTGCCCGCCATCACGTCGTACACTCTGCCGTCCTTCTGCGCGCAGGCGCCCGCTTCAATCATTTCAAGCTCGTTGAAGCCGAGCTCCTTGAGATGCGCGGGCAATTTGTTGTAATCGGGAGAATATCCCAGCCCGAATACCGTGGCGGTCTTCCCGGATATGCCCCTCTTTGCAAGATATTCTCTCGCTACTTCTCCGACGGGAGAAGTCAGGCATTTGTTGTAAAAAATCGCGGCTTCGCGCATCAGAGAATACAGCCTTTCTTTTTTCTTGGCGACGCTTTCGCCCTGTTTTTTGGATTTGAATTCGGGCACGGTCATCCCGACTTTCTGCGCGAGGAGTCTGACCGCGCTCATAAAATCAACGTTTTCTATGTCCATGACGAACTTGATCACGTCGCCGCCCACATGACAGCCGAAGCAATAATACGACCCTCTCTGTTCGTCAACGATGAAAGAAGGCGTTTTTTCGTGATGAAAAGGACAGCAAGCCCAATACCTGCCGCCTTTGCTCGAAAGCGTGACGTAACCGCTCACGACGTCGACTATATTCACTTTTGATTTGAGGGTCTCAAGCCACTCGTTAAACGACTGTTCTTTCATGCTTCTATAAGTTAAATACGAACAAATTTTGCTTTTTCCTTAAAATAAATAATAATTTTTCCCGTTTTTTTAAATAATATACGTTTTCGGCGCGGATTTTATCCGCGCCGCATCGAAATGCTCCCGTCTTACAGCTTTAATGCAAAAAAACGTCCTGCGTCCGCTCAGTTCAGGAGACAAAACCGACCAGTCTTTCCACGTCCCAGGGTCTTATTGCCGTCTGTCCTTCTTTTGCTTCGTATTCAGCATCGAAAACAATGTCGGCTTTTTCGGGATCGTTCACTAGTTCGCCGCGCATAGACAGCAGATCGTACATGTTCAACGTCTCAAGATAACCGGGATCGAGATAGGCTGAAGCGACGTTTGCGTCCGAACTGCTTGCGACATCGTTGTAACGTCCGCCGAGCAGATTGAGCACGACAATTTCTCTCCTCTCCAGGTCGACCGCAAATGCGGTAAACTGGTTGCTGTCGCCTTTTATATGCATCTGCATTGTGATGTTCTCAGGCATCCATACCTGCGTATTCAGATCTTTTTTGTCCTGATAACCGCAATATATCCTTCCTCTGTCCAGCTTCTCGCCGTAACCGTTGACCAGAACCACCGCGTACTTCCACCCGAGTTCCTTCAATTTTTCCACGTCGATATCCGCAAATTCAGCGCCGTCGGAGCTTCTGTCGTCTCCCGACAAAAGTACGCTGTCTCCGAAAGGTTTTATCGCGTAGTTCTCCCAGTTGAGTTTTTCGCGCGTTCCGTAACCGTCGCCAAAGACTATGGCGAGATCGAGGTCAAACACGCCGTGCCAATAACAGAAAACCCTTATAAAATCGCCTTTCATAGGTATGCGGCTGCCTGTTGGCAACACGTCGATACCTTTCCCGGAAGCCGAAGTGTTCAGCGGTATCGCTACCTTTTTAAAAGCTTCCGAAACGTATATCTTCCCGTACGACGTTGCCGACGCGTAGTACTTGTGCAGTTTGTCCAGAACGATTTTTTTGATTTTTTCTCTGACTTCTTCACTTATTCTCGAGCGACGTAAGGAAATTTCTTTATCGGTCTCGCAGTGAGTTCTGATCTTTCCGTTACTGAAAAATTTAAACACTCTGCCCCCGCTTTCGTTTGAAGACAGCTTGAACAGAAGCTGAAGACTTGCGACCGGACTGCCTCCGTCCGAGATTGCAAGTATTTCGTCCACATCCCCCTCTTTCGCGCGGGAGATCAGCCATACAATATTTCTCAGAAGCAGAGATCCGTTTTCGTTCAGATACCTTGCGGCTCCCACCACGTCTCCTTTTGCGACCATTTTTTTCGCGATAGCGTAAGGACTTTGCGAATTGTCGGCTTTCTGCACTTCAGCGCCGCTGAACCTGACGATCTTGTTGAAATATTTCGCCTGTTTTTTTGTCATCGGGCACTCTCTCGCCACGGTTGCGGCAAGCTTGAGCAACGCAACGCTCTTTGAATCCGGCACAAGCGGATCGTTGTCTCCGAGAAGCGATATGCTGAGTTTTACGACGTCTTTTCTGTCAAGTTGCGAAGCGAAACTGCCGTCTCCGCTCATGACATACATTGCCGCAATATTGTCTCTGCATTTCACCTGCTCGTCGTGATAATAATCCCCTCTAAGCAGAATCTTCACTTCTTCTTTTTCGTCTGAAGACCACGGTCTGGTGTACCCGCAATAGTTTTTCATTGCTTCAGTCAGTATGACGTCCGCTTCTTCTTTGCCGACAACGTGATATTTGCGCTCGTTGAACTCGTTGCCGTCGGCATAATCCGGCAAGACTTTTTCGACTATTTCGGGATTTTTGAACAATTCCGGATATTCCGACCTTTCATTCCCTTCGATCATGAAATACGAGACAAGTTGCTCGACAAGCAACTCTTCGCAGGTATAATATTTGGTGTCCTGGGGATTTTTGTAGAACGAAGCCGGGATACTTAAACCGAAGTAAGTTTCCATATCCTTGACATTCTCTTTGCACAGCTTTGCCGGATTGTCGACGATCACCGCAAAGTGATTGGCAAGATAAGCGGCATAATAATATGCATTTTCGTCAGTCTTTTTACCTTCAAGCAAGTATCTGCGAGGAGACAGAAGGCGGACATAATCGTTTCTGAGCATGTAATCATCCCCCGTAACGTATTTTTGCGCACTCATGCACAAAACAAAAAAGTAAGCACACCGGCCAATCTGAATATCATCGTTTATTCAAGAAATAAGAGTTGGCTCACGTACTTACCTTTTATATTCTATATGTGTTCGGAAAAATTGTCAAGTATTTATACCTGATAATTATAATATACTTTTCCCGGCAAAAAACGGGCGAGCATTCGCACGCCCGATTCTGAATGCCGTTTTGTCTACGCCGGGACGTCAACCCTGAGTTTCGCTTCCCTGAACGGGATCGCTGCTTTCCGGGGCATTGTCCACGCTAACGAAATAGAACGTGTCGTCTACCGAGAGCACCAGATACAGTTCTTCGTACATTGTGGGAATCTTATTGAAATACATATAACCGCCCAGCTGAATGTCAGTCGATCTGGTTACTTCTTTAAACTGCTCCACAAACCCGTTTTCATAGATTAACGTCACGTTTAACATATTGATTTCCGAGTCTTCGTCGAATTGCACCCCGACGGCGGTGAGTATGTCGTTAAAGTAATATTTCTTTGAAGCAACAAAGTCTTCACCGAGCTTGTACGTAACGAACTCCTTCACAATTGCAGGCGCAGTAAATACGTCATACTGTTCGTAATCAACGGTGATTTCAATATTTGCCGACATTTCGAGTTTCGCATCCTGCATTTCCTCGGTCATCTCCTCATCGGCAACCATAGAAATCACAATATTCATATCCCCGTTAAACGACGTAAGCCTGTTGTCTCCGTCAAAGCCGAACGTCAGATTCGCTTGCATCTGATCTGCGGAATATACCAGCATTAAATTCAACGCACTTAAAAATTTGGTTTCCATCAGGTCGGCAACTGTCAGCGCTGTTTCCTTGTCAAACGCATACGCATTGATCATCTCATTGAGAGCAGCGCTTGTCAGGACCGTCTCTCCGCCGCTTTCATCCTCTACCGGGATAAACGACAGTATTGTGTCAACTCCGATGATGTCGAAAACCGATCTTTCGAGAGTATCGTAAAGAGTTTCTCCTTCCTTGGGATTTATGGACACCGAAATACCCTCCGGCATTATGTCGTCGAGAAGCGGATTCACTATGTCAGCGATCTGCTTTGTGCTGAGACCCGTGATGTTCTGGATCTCGTCGATGATCTCTTTGAAAGTGACGTCAGCTCCGTTTTCTTTGAACACGTTTTCAAGCTCTGCGAAGAACTGATTGATCGTAAGACACTTCCCTTCCGCAGGGAAAAGCGTGTTCACAACGTTCTCGGCATAACCGTCCCCTTTTGCGAAAGCCGCGTCAAGTAAAGCGCCGAGATTGTTTTCAAGATTGTCGCTGAGCAATTTTGCGATCTGATCGTACAGATTTTTCAGATTTATGTTTACCTCAAGGCTTCTGCCTCCGTTCTCGTCCGCCTCGGTTTCTCCTTCTGTAAGGCTTGAAAGACTGTTTACCAAATTTGAAACAACGTTGAAATACGCGTCGGCATTGTCAAAGCCGATGTCTTCCAGGAAAGGCGCATTATCGACCAGATAAGCGACAAGACTATCAAGGGAGTTTGCAATTGCAACAGACTTGCTTTCTCTTACTCTGTTCTTTTTGCCGGTATTTCCGAGCACCTCGTCCACTTTGTCCCAATCCTCGATGAAAGTTCCCGGAACAACGGCGTCGCATGTGTCGGGATCCAACGTGTAATCGGAGAAATACTCATAACCTTTGCCGTCCACGATGTCCTGACTAACTTTATAGGAAATGTCGTAGATATAGCCTCCGACGTAATAAAGCTCGGATTTGATGTATCTGTTCGAAGTGTAGACTTCTTTGGTGCTGAAGTCCTCACTTTCTCCCGAAGTCCTTGATTCAGCTTTCATTATCATCTCGTATCCGTCGGCACATTTGCGCAGATACATGTCAAGCTTTGCTGAACACACCATCGTTTCCATATCCATCGCTTCGTCGGCGTCCATGCTAAACGTGAGATCCTTCAGAGAGACGTGAATGTAATCCGATTCAAGCATACCGGCAAACGCGTCGGTAATTATCGTCGAATTAGCAACTGCGGTAGAAACCGGGGGTTTCTCCTCTGTCTCGTCGCCTCCGGTGCTCGTCGTCAACTATTCCGGTATTGTCGTTTTTGTCTTCGTCTGTCTTCTTGTCGCATCCGATAAACGTAAACAACATGATGAAAACCGTGATAAGAGCGAAGACCACCATTCATTTCTTTTTCATATAACACCTCCGTGACAAGTCAATTATGAGCTTGCCGATTTATTGCCGTAAGCAAGTAATAAATATCGTCGTCCCTAAGTCTCTCATCGTAATTCAGAATCGTCAGGGATAAAATAATTAATCGCTTACTTAATTATATGTTACGATAACTCAGCCTGTTTGTCATCACTCATTTTTTACAAAGTTTTAAAATTTTAGGTGTAACATTCAAAAAGCGCTGCTTTCAGACAGAAAATCACTTTTTAAATTTTATGAAAATTTTCTGCAAACGGCATTGACTGACAGCGTGCGCCGCAAAAAAATGCCCTTCGCAGGATCGTTCCGCGAAGGGATAAAACAACTCAGACGTATGTGTCGGAAACGTCGTTGGACGTCGGACCGCTCATGCGCGTAAGACTTTTTGCAAGTACCGTTCGTATAGCCGGGTTCAGAGTGTCCAGCGGCACGTTTTTCTCAAACAATCCGCGCACAGTTTGAGAAATGTGGCTATATACCGTTTTGAAAAACAAACAATAATTTTCCGGCATAGCCGAAAGATCCCCCTCTCCTATTGCGATATCAGCGCAACCGCCGCCGCAAAGATCGAAATATTCGCAACTCTTCTTGCATTTGTTTCTGCGTTCTATCGAACCTTTGATCAGCGCGATCGCTCCGTCGGACGTGTATATCTGCCTTGCGGTTTCAAAATCGTCTATGTTGCCGAACGGATATGCCTCCACGCCCGCTCTGCCGCAATTGTAAAGCGTACCGTCCGGCGTAACGCCGAGATATTTCATATGACAGGAACTGCACGTGCATATCCTGAATCTTCCTCCCACGGCAAGTCCCACGTAAAAGCTGAACGACCTGACGTTCACTCCGTCCGTATCGTAAAGCCACTCGTCGAAAAGCTGATTGTACGCTTTTGCAAACTCGCTCGTTTTAAGCGCTGCCATATCCTTTGCCGCGCCTTCTCCGAACACCTGATTGAAGTCAAAGTTTATGCCCTGCCCGGCAAAATAGCGATAATTCGCCTTGAGATCGTAATCGTCATCGGCAACCACGGCAATGCAACTGAAATCAAGCCCGGCGGCTCTCAGCTTTTTCATTGCTTCAAGCACTTTTTGCGTCTGACTGCGGTATTTGTCGTTTTCTATTCCGTCAAAAGAAATCCCTATGCGGAATTTATTCTGTTTGAAAAACCTGATCCATTCGCCGTCTATAAGCGTACCGTTTGTCTGAATGCTGTTTTCTATAATAACGCTGCTCTGTACACGTATCCGGTTTTCCGCGTCCATGGCTTTGCGGAAAAACTCCTTGCCGGCCATGAGCGGTTCTCCTCCGTGCCAGATAATGTGTATGAGATTGTACTCGGTCAGAAGTACGCTGAGCAGTTTTTCAAACTTTTCAATGCTGAGCGTCTGAGCGGCATAGCCGGTGCCGCTGTTATAACAATAAGCGCAACGGAGATTGCAGTTCTGCGTGACTTTGAGAATTACTTCGATCTTTTTCATTTTTTGCTGAGACCAAGCCTTTTTGTCATGGCTTTGTGTTTTTTTATTTCAAAGTAGCGCTGCCACACCTCTTTGAAGTAGTTGTATCTGATGTCGTTTCCTTCGATTGCAGAAGGGATGATCGTATTTACTGAATTTAGTATTATTTTGAACAAAGTGTTCCAAAGCATACTGTCGTCGCGGACTGACATCACTGCGTCCACGAGTCTGCCGGTAATTCTTTTTTCGATCTGCATAAAAGATGAATATTCGGCGTCGAAATACTGCTTGAAAGTGGCAAGTCCGGGGGTCTTCAGCGCGTTGTAGGCGTCACTTTTGTAATCGTCAGCGTAATCGCATATCATATCCACGAAAAATATCCATTCGGAGATCGCCCTGAGAAGTTCCGCGGTTTTTTCACCGAACCTGAATGAGGATGAAAACGATTTTATTGCCATATCGCTGTATGCGGCAAGCACGCTGTAAATATCTTCGCCTTCGTTCTGGCGCCTGTTTACCTCGTTCGTCCCCTCAATGCCTATCTCGGTAAGGAGCGGCTCGTCGCTTTCCGCCTTTCTGATCGCTTTGCCGAACAATGCAAGGCATGCTTTTGCCCTTGCCCTGTTGCCGTCGAGAAGATCGTCCCGCACCTTCGCTCCGAAACTAATAAGCGAAATACGAGCAAATTTTATGCCCGTATTATCGTGTTCAAACAGTTTCATATTGCCCGTTTTCAACCTTTGACAAGGCAGAACCGGGGGATGAGGCTCTCTGTTTTCAAGATTGATTATCATCGCGTATATAGCGGCGTCGTATGTGGTGAAAAAACGCGATGCCTGACCGCTGTAAAGCCGCAGGCAATAACAAATTCTGCAATAATAAGCATTGAACAGATTCAGCTCACCCTGAGTAAGGCTGGATTGGTACGGCCTGAAATAACCGTACATAACTCAGCAACAGCAGCCGCTACCGTCGCTGTAAACCCAGTCAATGTGTTCAAAGTGGATGTCGTCGCTCTCCGTCTGCTGGCTGTATTCCTGAAGAATATCCTCTTTCTCGGTGAGTTTTTCGTCGATCTTGTTATCCATTGTACTCTCTCTCCTTCTCCTCTGATAAAAATCATCGCTTTTATTGTATCGCAAATCAAGGTCTTTGTAAACCGTTTAAGGCTTTTTTAATAACATTAAATTTTTTTTCTGCGTCGCGAGCTCTGAAAAATATTTTCTTTGACGTTTTTCCTTCCGTCAACGAAGCGACCGAGTCAAGCAACCTGATCTCGGCTGCAGCGGCATACATTTCTACCGGCGCTCCGCGATCGGCAAGAGTGGCGTCCGAAATTCCGCAAAAAGTCTTTCTGAACTGCCGGTCCGTCTGCTTGAGATCACAGTAAAACGGCGTTCCGCTCAGCCAGGCATGCGCAAGTTCGTGGCAAAGAATCTGCATAAAAGACGCAGGCGACATTCTTATGAACGTGCCGTAAGATATGCTTATATATCCCCCGTCGTGCATGAATGCCCGCACCTTGAATCTGAAAGGCACTTTAAATCCGAAGTGATTGATTATTCCGCATTTTTCAAGTTCTGAGAGCAACTTTTTTATATACGCCTTTTTGACGAAGGGTATTCTGCAAAGCGTTCCGGCAAGTTTGCGGAAAATGTCCGCGGCTTTCCCCTTTGTAAAATCGGGCGTTTCAAGTCCTTCGGCAGGAGCGGACAAATATTTTTCCAATGTGATTTCCGTATTTTGCATCTTCTACGAATTACCCCACAAATTTACTGCTTTCAACCGATCCCGGACCGGTCGCCTTCGTTGCGTGCCGGGCACACAGAATGCTTTTCAGTCCATATGCAGATCGACACCGAGAATTTTCTGCTTATAATCTATTATCCTGTCCAGGTCCATGTTTCTGAAATATTTCCAGAAGTAACCGGCACGTCCCCAAAGCGCGAAATTGTTTTTGTCGGCTTTCACAAAATCCCTCACGCGGCAGTTTACGTAGCTGTCTATCGCGCGGCGCAGAAAGTCAAGACTGCTTCCTCTGTTTGAAATTTTAAAGCACATGACGCTGTCGACGTCTATGACGCCGTATTTTAACTCCTGCGGGAATATGCTCTGAAGCGCATAAAGATATTCCACGCTGTACTCTTTCATATTGCGGCAAAAGGTCTCGTTGCAGGTCGACGATGTGTTATTGCACGTTCCGCAGTTAAAGGAACAGCCGTTGTTGAGCAACAGGTAAACGTCTGCCCCCGCTGCCTTGAGGCGGGCAAACAGATCGTTACGTCTGATGAAATTGGACCCGAGCACAAATGCGTCCGCTCCGTAATTTTCGCGGACTTTCTGAAATGCCGCCTCCGAGCGTATTCCGTTGTTAAAACTCCAGATATATTCCCCGGTCGGATAGCAAGTCTTTGCGGCGTCGTAATATTTTTCCATTATGCATATGCGGTCCGGGGTCACGCCGTGTTTTCCAAGCGTATCAGCAGCCTTTTTAACCATATCGTCGTCAAGACAAAGCGTATTCAGAAGCAACTCTGTGTATATGCCGCGCTCTTTGATCAGTTCAAGCATATCCCAAAGCAACGCCCTCTTTTGCGGCAGAAGTAGCTGAGCCGCCACTTTTGACCTCGTGTGAAATTTTACGCCGCAAGGAGGTGAAAAGTAAAAAGAATGGATATACCGCCCGAAATCGTCTAAAAAAGTTTTGAACTCACGCAGATTTGTCTGCAAAGTGATCCCTGCGTTGAATTTTCTTTCAAAGTTCATAGGCGCTCCTTCCCGTAACGGTAATGTCGGAGAAATATCTCGTCGTGCACGGTTATATCTGTCCGTGCCTGCGGCTGCGTTTTGCGTACCAGGCAAGCGCCTCGTCAAAATCGGAATTGTCGAAATCAGGGAAATATTTGTCGCTGAAGTATAATTCGGAATACGACGACTGATAAAGCAAAAAATTGGAGAGTCTGCTCTCTCCGCCCGTGCGTATTATGAGTTCGGGCTCTTCCGGCATTTCCAGCATATTTAAAAAGCTATCCTCGTCCACCGGCTTTCCCAGCGCGATCGCTCTGTTCACTGCTGAAACGATTTCCTTGCGGCTGCCGTATGCAATTGCCACATAAATCGTTCTGCCTCTCCCTTCGAATTTGTTCAGAGCATTTTCGGATCTCTTCATGGATTCTCTCACGGCTTCGGGCAGACGGTCCAGATCTCCGATATATTTAACGCATGCCTTCAACCGTGAGAACACTGTTACGAAAATGTCAAACACTTTGATGACAAGGTCGTATATATGGTTTATCTCCTCTTCCGGTCTTGACAGATTTTCTGTGGAAAGGCCATAGCAAACCATATTTTTTACGCCCACTTCAAAAGCGTGAGCGGTGATCTTTATCATGTTTTCAATGCCCTTTGTGTGACCTTCGCCGCGTTTAAGCCCGTTGTTTTTTGCCCAACGTCCGTTTCCGTCCATGATCAGCCCCACAGTTGCGGGTATGCCGTTGTTATTGCTCATGATATTTCTCCGTATAAGATTTTACGATTACGCCACTGCTCTCATTTTATCTGCGACTGCAGGCAGTTTACAACAGTAATAGTATGCCTGCGCTTATAAGGCACAGGATTACGCTGCTGAGAAAGTTCACTTCACTGTTTTTGATCCAGGAAATGCCCTTTACCAGTTGAACCTTGCCGTTGCAATGCGATGACTCCTCAGTGTATTTCCCGCAGACCGGGCAACGGTACAGCGCCTGCACGAGAGAGCCCAGAACAGAATCTATAAGCGTGCCTGCGAACGCGAGCGCGGCGAGCAACGCAAAGTATCTCCAGTCAAAAGTATCGAACAAAAGCGGTATCAGCATGAAGATCACACTGCTTACCAGCGCACACAACGTGCCGAGTACTGAAACTCCTCCGCTTATGCCCTTTTCAACCGGGCAGAACTTGATTATGTCAATATTTTTATATCGGGTCAGTCTGCCGATATCCGAAGCAAGCGAGTCAGCGAACTGCTCGCCGAGTACTGCGTAAAACAACATGAGGAACAGATCGTTTGCGGTAAAATAATAAATCACGATGCATATTGCCGCAACAAGACCCACCGCTCCTACCTGCTTTGCGGTACGTCCGCGGTTTTTATCATGCTTTTTCAAAGCGGTTTCGCCCGGCTCAGGCTGTGCCTCTTCAGCATTTTTCGACTCAACCCCGGCGCCGTCGTCGCTTGATTTATTCTCAAGCACGTTCACTTCGTTTTCCGGTTTTTTCATCTTGCGGCAGATCTTCCCCGTAACGACCGCAACCGCAGCGGCAATTACAAACAAAATGGCGGTAAACAAAACCGGAATATAGCTCTTTCCGAAAAATCCTATGACCAGAAACAGCAGCAATGCCGCAATGCCGCCCGAAATGCTGAGACTGCGCGATTTTATCGCTCCCAACGCCAACGGCAGAGAAATTATGATCACAACCATCAGGTGAACGGGTACCAGACCGTAGTGGTATAACAGCAGATATCCGAAAACCGAAAACTCTATCAGCAGATTGTCAAGCCCTTTAAGCCCGTAAAATTCTGCAATTGCGGTAAGCGCTCCCACTGAAAAAACGAAAATCAGAGGCAATCCCATTTTGAATATATAATTAAAGACCAATGCAGACACGGTGGACAACACAAACACGGTGAGACTGCCCAGCAGGGTGCGCCCCGGCATAATCTCGACGTTGTGATTTTTCGCGCACTTTGCAACAATCGGCGCAAAACCGTCGCCTATTGCAAGACAGTAATATGCTATACCCGTGTAAAGATAAAGTTCTTCACCCACCAAATAGCATATCAGCGCGGTAACAAAGGTGGAAAATCCCAAATAAAAAAGACCGTAACTCTTCTTTGCATCGCTTCTGTCAAACGCGCCTATACCTTTGAAAGTCACAATCCCGAGAAGCACCGCGCCTATACCGTTGAGCAGCACCCAATGAATGGAACAACCGAAAAAGAAGTAGCATATTATCCATATCAAGGCAGAAACGATATGCGTCAGTTTGCGGCAAACAAGCTTGTCTATATTCGTCTTTTTTTCTACCAACGCGCCTATAGCCATTATGCCTACCGTGTAGACGGTAAAAACTATGTAACCTATCGCAATAAACAGAGTCTCGCTCATTAAAAACCCCTATACAACCGTGCTTAATTTCCCGAATTTTGTCAAAATTTATTGTTTTAATAATATCATAGAAATTCTTGCTTTGCAAGAAAATTAACATATATTACATATCGCGATAAGACTTTATTATTATATAGATTATCAGTAAGATGCGGCCACTTAAATTCAAACCTGAACAGAGCTGAGAATAAAAGTTTCCGTCACGCCGAAAACAACCTGGGCAAGAAACGGTATACCAGATTATATCTGAGGGTAATATTTCCGCATTATACGACGCGCTAAATCCACCTGAAAAGCAATGCGCTTGCCCGCATACGCCCTGCCCTTCAACGTGCGTCCACGTCAACCTGCATGATTTTTGCCAATTCGACGCTTTTCCAAGGCTCACGTTTCTAGTTTGGGTCGCCCGGATAAACAAAATAGAGAGTTTGGTTCAACTCTCT
>CALWKT010000113.1 GCA_944381335.1 uncultured Christensenellaceae bacterium | reverse complement strand
AAAAAACTCAGAGTCGTCGCAAACAACGATCTTTACACTCAGGGAGAAAACGGATTTTTCGCAGAAAAGACGTCAAGCGCGGAACTTGAGGAGCTGTACTACGCTCCCGTCAGCGATACCAATCTCGAAATAGAAGTTGTGGGCGTACTGAGACCTAAAGAAGGGGTCCAGCTGGCGTTGCTTTCTTCGGGCATAAATTATACGAGCGAACTGACGGAATACCTGCTTGACATCAATGCGGATTCAGACGTTGTAAAAGCGCAGGCGCAGAATACGGAAACGGACGTGACCACCGGGCTGCCGTTTACCGAAAGTTCGTCATACCGCAAGGCGATGCAGAAGCTGGGCGGCGACCGCACCCCCACCGGCATGAATATCTACCCCAAAGACTTCAGCGGCAAAGAGCAGATAATTTCTCATCTCGACGCATGGAACACAGACAATCCGTCGCAGAAGGTGATATACGTCGACATGTCTGAAATGGCTACGAGTATGCTGAACGAGATCATCAGGATAATTTCTATCGTGCTTGTATGCTTCGCCGCGATATCACTTGTCGTTTCGTCCGTCATGATCGGAATAATCACTTACGTGTCCGTAGTGGAGAGGACCAAGGAAATAGGCATCTTAAGAAGCCTGGGCGCGCGCAAGATAGACATTTCCAACGTGTTCAACGCGGAGACCTTCATCATCGGACTGATGGCGGGCGTTATAGGAGTGATAGTAACGTATATTCTGAGCATACCGGTAAACCTGATCATAGGGCATCTTGTAGATATAACCACACTGTGCTCGCTGTCGCCGTGGCATGCGTTGATCATGATCGTCGTCAGCTTTGTGCTTACGCTGATAGCAGGTCTCGTACCTTCGTCCGTCGCTGCAAAGAAAGACCCGGTCGAAGCGCTCAGAACGGAATGACGTAAAAGCAAAAAATAAAACTATATGAAATGTACAATCGACATTCTCGTTGTCTGAAACGGCGGGGATGTCGATTTTAAAATATATAGTTTTATAAAAAATGCGAAAAGTTAAAATAATATAAAAAGCGCATTTAAAGTGTTTGCCATTTTTCAAGCTATTATATATAATATTGTTGTCGCAATTCAAGGCGGTCATAACGGAGCGTGTATATGAGAATTACAGAAAGCAAAAAGATCACTGATTTCTTCGGCTGTCACGTTTTCAACGACAGCGTTATGAAAAAATATCTGTCGGCAGACACTTACAAAGAACTGAAAGAGGTCATTGACCTCGGCAAGCCGCTTGAAAAAGAGCTCGCCAACAAGGTCGCGGAGGCGATGAAGGAATGGAGCAGTGAAAACGGCGCCACTCACTACACGCACTGGTTCCAGCCGCTCACCGGCACGACCGCGGAAAAACACGACAGCTTTATTTCGATAGACAAAAACGGCAATCCCATTCTCGAATTTACCGGCAGTAATCTGCGTAAAGGAGAGGCGGACGCTTCCAGCTTTCCTTCGGGAGGTATCAGGGCAACGTTCGAAGCGCGCGGATATACCGCGTGGGACTGTTCGTCTCCCGCTTTCATAAAGAAGCCCAAAGACGGCGCGGGAGTGCTTTGCATCCCCACCGCGTTCTGTTCGTACACAGGAGAGGCGCTTGACAAAAAGACTCCGCTTCTCAAATCAATGGAAGCGATCAACAAAGAGGGACTGAGGCTTCTCAAGGTGCTCGGCGTCGAGGCGAAAAGGGTGATCGCCAACGTGGGCGGAGAGCAGGAATATTTCCTCATTGACAAAAAAGACTTTGACAAGAGATACGACCTTGAATTCACCGGCAGGACGCTTTTCGGAGCGATGCCGCCAAAAGGTCAGGAGAAGAACGACCAGTATTACGCCAGCATAAGGGACAGGGTCAGCGACTTTATGGCTGATCTGAACGAGGAGCTGTGGAAACTCGGCATCACCGCCAAGACTCAGCACAACGAAGTCGCTCCCGCTCAGCACGAACTTGCGCCGATCTTCTGCCAGGCGAATATCGCCACCGATCAGAATCAGCTGATCATGGAGACGATGAAGAAAGTCGCAGATCAGAGAGGTCTGTCCTGCCTTCTTCACGAAAAGCCTTTCGCAGGTATAAACGGCAGCGGCAAGCATTGCAATTATTCTCTCGGAACGGATACCGGGCTCAATCTTCTCAAGCCGGGCAGCAATCCCGCGGAAAACAAAGTGTTCCTGCTTTTCTTCCTTGCGGTGATCGCCGGCGTCGACGAATACTACGATCTGCTCAGAATGAGCGCGTCCAGCCTCGGCAACGACTGGAGACTGGGAGGGCACGAGGCGCCCCCGTCCATAATCTCAGTGTTTATCGGCGGAGACATGCAGACCCTTCTCGACGATATCAGCGAAGGGCACACGATCGCAAGCGCGACGAAGCAGTATATAAACATGGGCGTCAACTACGTCGCTCAGCCCAAGAAGGACACGTCTGACCGCAACCGTACGTCTCCGTTCGCGTTCACCGGCAACAAGTTCGAATTCAGAATGGTCGGTAGTTCCGCGACCCTTTCCACTCCCACGCTGATCATGAACGCAATGACTGCGGAAATGATATCCAGAATGGCGGACGAGCTTGAAAAGGTGCCCAAAAAGGATCTTGACAAGGCGATCCTCGAACTGGTAAAGAGAACTTACAACGATCACAAGCGCATCATATTCAACGGCAACAATTACAGCAAGGAATGGGCTAAAGAAGCGAAAAAACGCGGGCTCGACACTGCGATGAACAGTGTGGACGCATACGAAGCGATGGTCAAGCCCAAGAATATGGAGCTTTTCCTCAAGCACAATCTGCTTTCCGTCAAAGAGATGGAAAGCCGCCGCGCGATATACCTTGACAATTACGTCAAGAGCGCGAACATTGAAGCAGAGACCGCGCTTTTGATGGCGAGGAACCAGATCCTTCCCGCAGTGCTCAGATGGCAGTATACGCTTGCAAAGCAGATCAACGAGATCAGCAAGGTGGATCCGGATTGCGCTGTGGTGCAGAAGGGGATGCTCAAAAACGTGAGCCTGTTCGTCAAGGGTCTAAAAGATAACATCGACGCGCTTCAGACGGCGAAAGACGGCGCTTTTGCGGCGACGGATACAAAGAAACAGGCGATACTTTTCCGCGACAGGGTGAAACTCGTCATGGAGAAACTGCGCGAATACGCAGACAAACTGGAGAGCGTCACTCCTCAGGAAATGTGGCCTTTCCCGACTTATGCAGACATACTTTTCTACGAATAAAAAGAGGTATTAATATGAAAAAACTGACATCGGAACAACTGAGATCAAGCTATCTCGAGTTCTTTAAAGAGCGCGGACACGCGATAATCCCGTCTGCGTCCCTGATCCCGGAAAACGATCCTTCCGTGCTATTCACGACGGCGGGCATGCATCCGCTCGTGCCTTATCTGCTCGGGCAGAAACATCCGGCGGGCAAGCGCCTGACCGACGTGCAGAAGTGCGTGCGTACCGGAGACATAGACGAAGTGGGCGACGCGACGCACCTGACTTTCTTCGAAATGCTGGGCAACTGGTCCCTCGGCGATTATTTCAAGGAAGAATCCATCGGTTTTTCCTTCGATTTCCTGACCAAGGTGCTTGAGATCCCCGTTGAAAAGATAGCCGTCACGGTATTTGCAGGCGACGAGGACTGCCCCAGAGACACCTTCGCGGCGAGCGTATGGGAAAAACACGGCATCCCCAAGGACAGGATCTTCTATCTGCCCAAGAAAAACAACTGGTGGTACGCAGGACCCACCGGTCCCTGCGGAAGCGACACGGAGATCTTTATAGACACCGGCAAGCCCGCCTGCTCGGATCTTTGCGATCCTTCCTGCGACTGCGGAAAATGGGTGGAGATCTGGAACAACGTGTTCATGGAGTTCAACCGCAACGCGGACGGCAAGTTCGAGCCGCTCAAGCAGAAGAACGTCGACACGGGCATGGGCTTAGAGCGTACCGTCTGCATGATCAACGGGCTGAGCAGCGCGTACGAGACAGACCTTTTTGCGGACGTAATCGCAAAGATTTCAGAGGAAAGCGGCAAGAAGTACGGCGAGAACGAAGAGGACACCAGAGCGATAAGAATAATCGCGGACCATATCCGCACTGCGACCTTCCTCCTCGGAGACGAACGCGGCGTAGTCCCGTCCAACGTCGATCAGGGCTACGTGCTCCGCCGCCTCATCAGAAGAAGCGTAAGATTCGCAAAGAGAATAGGCTTTGACAGCACCAAGCTGGTCGATCTCGCGAAGATCTATATTGAAAAGTACAAGAACGTCTATCCCGAACTCGAAGTCAACGCGGCTAAGATAGTCGACGAACTGACCAAGGAAGAGGAGCGTTTCTCCAAGACTCTAGAAAACGGTCTCAAAGAGATAGAAAAGGTGCTGAAGTACGTGCAGGGCGACAAGCTGAACGGCAAGACCGCTTTCAGACTTTACGATACCTTTGGTTTCCCGATCGAGATGACTGAGGAGATATGCAGAGAACGCGGCTTCGGCGTGGATAAAGAGGGCTACGACAAGGCTTTTGAGGAACATCAGAAGAAGTCTCAGGCTGGCGCGGAACAGAAGTTCAAGGGCGGTCTGGCGGACACTTCCAAGAGGACCACGTATCTTCACACCGCGACGCACCTGCTTCTCGGCTGCCTGAAAAAAGTGCTGGGCAGAGACGACATTCAGCAGAAAGGCAGCAACATCACCGCAGAGAGACTGCGCTTCGACTTCAATTTCGACAGACCTCTGACGGAAGAAGAGAAACAGGCGGTCGAGGACGCTGTGAACGACGCGATAAAGAGAGATATCCCCGTCGTATGCGAAGAGATGACCGTCGAAGAAGCGCGCGAACAGAACGCGGTCGGCGTGTTCGGCAGCAGATACGGAGAGATGGTCAAGGTCTACACGATCGGAGACGTAGACAAGGAGATCTGCGGCGGACCGCACGCCGAGCATACGGGTCAGCTGGTGCGTTTCAGAATACTCAAAGAGCAGTCTTCGAGCGCGGGCGTGCGCCGTATCAAAGCGACGATAGACGCGGAATAAGACGAAATCGCAGAGAAAAAGCCGTTCCGGAGGGAGCGGCTTTTTTGTTGTGACTTCAGGCGATCAGACACAAGCGGGACGACGGATTGGGACAACGGAAAACGGACGGCGTTTTGCCGTCCGTTTTGTTTTTTATTTTTGTTTTTCCGGATAAGTATTTAAAAAACAGGGTTGTCGGTCACAGAAGCGTGATGCCGTTCTTCTTGCAATCCTCGACCATTTCTTCAGGCCAGATTGAGGATTGAACTTCTCCGATATGACGTTTGCCGAGCATGAACATGCACAGTCTTGACTGACCTATTCCGCCGCCTATCGTGAGCGGGAGCACGTCGTCCATCAGCGCTTTGTGGAAGGGGAGGCTGAGTCTGTCCGTCTTGCCTTCTTCTTCAAGCTGTCTCACGAGAGATTCTTTGTCTACGCGGATGCCCATAGAGGATATCTCGAACGCTCTGTCGAGAACGGGATAATAAAGCACTATATCGCCGTTGAGCGCCCAGTCGTCG
>CALWKT010000112.1 GCA_944381335.1 uncultured Christensenellaceae bacterium | reverse complement strand
CAAGAGACAAAGACCTTTCCACAATCCCGACGTCAGCAGACTGATAATCAAGTGCAACGACTTCGGCGCGGGCGGCGTTTCGGTCGCGATCGGCGAACTTGCAGACAGCCTGGACATATTCCTGGACAAGGTGCCCAAGAAATACGAGGGCTTGTCGGGCACTGAACTCGCTATCTCTGAATCGCAGGAGAGAATGGCGGTCGTTCTCGATAAAAACGACGTGGATAAATTCATCGCGGCAGCGAAAGAGGAAAACCTCGGCGCGACGGCTGTCGCGGTCGTTACGGACAACGGCAGAATGAGAATGTACTTTGCGGGCAACTGCATAGTAGATCTTAAACGCGCCTTCCTCGACACCAACGGCGTCAAGCAGAAGCAGGACGCAGAAATTGATGAGACTATCGCGACTTATCTCGATAAGGCGAACACGGAGACGGAAAAATCCTTCCTTGCGGGCGACGTCAAAGGCGCTGTTATGAACGAACTTTCAAGACTCAACGTATGTTCTCAGAAGGGTCTCGGCGAAATGTTTGACAGCACGATAGGCGCGCGCACCGTGCTCATGCCTTTCGGCGGCAAGTATCAGCTCACCCCGTCCGTAGTCATGGCGGCGAAGCCTCCCGTTAAAGGAAGAACGGATACCGTTACGGTAAGCGCGTACGCATGCAATCCGCATCTTATGAGCCAGTCTCCGTTTACCGGCGCGGTATATTCGATAGTCACTTCGCTCAGCAAACTGGTTGCGAGCGGCGTAAGACAGCAGACGGTCAGACTTTCACTCCAGGAGTTTTTCAAGAGACTCAACAAGGATCCCAAACGCTGGGGGCAGCCGCTTTCCGCGCTTCTCGGCGCGCTGTACGCACAGCTACACCTGAACGTCGGAGCGATCGGCGGCAAGGACAGCATGAGCGGCACATTCGAGCATATCGACCTACCCCCGTCCCTCATCAGTTTCGCAATGGGTATTTCCAAGGCGAGCAAACTTATATCCAATACCGTAGTCGAGGACAAAAAGGCGGATAAGATATACGTTATCTCTCTGCCGAGAGACGAATACAATATGCCTCTGTTCGACAAGGTCGTCAGGCTGTACGACGTCATGGCTGACGCGATCGGAAAGGGTCTCGTCAGGTCCTGCAACGTGGTAGAAGAGGGCGGCGCGGTCGCGGCGGTACTCAAAGGATGCCTGGGCAACAAGGTCGGCGTGGATATAGAAGAACTCGACGAAGAGATGTTCGCGCCGCGTATGGGCGACTTTACCGTGCAATGCGAAAACGCGGACTTCGCGGCAGAGTTCGAGCCGAGGCTTATCGCAACGCTCAACAATACGCATACCGCTAATATATGCGGCACTCCCGTCAAGTGCGACGAAATGATCAGAGCTTTTGAAGGAACTCTGGAGAGCATATTCCCGACGACGGCTCCCGCAAGCGGCAACGTTGGCAACCTGATATGCTGTGCGAGAAAGCCGGAACATACCCCTCTGCATATCGCAAGACCCACCGTTCTTATCCCGGCGTTCCCCGGTACGAACTGCGAGGACGACACCGCGAGGGCGTTTGAAAGAGCGGGCGCGAAAGCGGAGATATTCATCATCAAAAATCAGAGCGCGGCGGACATCGAGGAGAGCGTAAAAGCGCTCGCCGCGGCGATAGGAAAGGCGCAGATACTCGCGTTCCCGGGCGGTTTCAGCGGAGGCGACGAACCGGACGGAAGCGGCAAGTTCATCGCAACGACCTTCCGCAATCCCGCTATCCGCGACGCCGTGATGGATCTTTTGTACAACAGAGACGGCTTGGCACTTGGTATATGCAACGGCTTCCAGGCGCTCGTCAAACTGGGTCTTGTGCCTTACGGCGATATAAGAGAGCAGAAGGCTGAAGCGCCGACGCTCACTTTCAACAACATATCCCGCCACGTTTCGACGATAGTAAGAGTCAGAGTCGCGACCAACAAATCCCCGTGGCTGTCTTCCGTCAGAGTTGACGACGTGTTCAGCGTGCCCGTAAGCCACGGCGAAGGCAGATTTGTCGCTTCTGAAGCGGAGCTTGAAAAGCTGATCAAGTCCGGACAGGTCGCTACACAGTACGTAGACAACAACAACCTCGCGACCATGGTCAGCCCGTTCAACCCCAACGGCAGTATGTACGGCATAGAGGGTATCATTTCGCCCGACGGCAGAGTTCTCGGCAAGATGGGTCATGCGGAAAGACTTGACGACAACCTCTACAAGAACGTTGATGGCAACTACGATATGAAGCTGTTTGAAAGCGGCGTGAAGTATTTTGAGTAATTGAAAAAATAACGATAATAACAAAGGGAGCGCAAAATCGCGCTCCTTTTGCTATTGCTTACTATTGTATTGAATTTTCCCTGCGCGCGTGCTAAAATATAATTATGTTTTTACCGATAACACCTGAAGAATTGAACGGGCAGCAGCCCGACATAGTTTACGTGATAGGGGAAGCGTATTGCGATCACCCGTCGTTCGGTCACGCGATAGTGTCAAGACTTCTCGAAAGCCTGGGCATGAGAGTTGCAATACTTTCTCAACCTCAAAATGACGAGGATTATAAAAAATTCGGCGTTCCGCGCGTCGGATTTTTCGTGACGGGCGGCGTTGTGGACAGCATGGTAAACAATTACACGGTGGCGAAAAAGCGCAGAGACGTGGACGTTTACAGCGAGGGCGGCGACGTCGGCAAAAGACCGGACAGATGCGTTGACGTCTATTGCCATAATTTAAAAAGGCTTTTTCCGGAAAGCGCGATCGTGATCGGCGGGATAGAAGCGTCGCTCAGGCGTTTCGCTCATTACGATTACTGGGCTGACCGAGTTATGCCGAGCATACTCGTAAGCAGCGGCGCGGACCTTCTTATATACGGCATGGGCGAAAGACCGATAACCGAGATAATAAATCTCGTCCAAAAGGGCGTTCCGCTCAAGGATATACGCGACGTGCGCGGCACCTGCTATCTGGAAAAATATGACAATCTGTCCGCGAAACTCAAAAAGGCGATCGAAACGAGAGAGGCGGTTTTCTGTCCGTCGTTCGAGCAGGTCAGAGACGACAAAAAGGCGTACGTCGAGGCGTTCAACGTGCAGACAAAGCAGAACGACCATGCAAACGGAAAGATACTTCTTCAGAAACATCTGAACAAGTACGTGGTGCAGAACAGAAGTCAGCTTCCGCTTTCGCCCGAGGAAATGGACAAGGTATACGAATTGCCGTATATGCGGGATTATCACCCGTCATACACGCGCGGCGTTCCGGCAATGCAGGAAGTCAAGTTTTCTCTTACGTCCGTGCGCGGCTGTTACGGTTCGTGCAATTACTGCGCGCTGACATATCATCAGGGCAGGATAGTTCAGAAAAGGACCAAAGAAAGCCTTATCGAAGAAGCGAAAAAACTCATCGCGGACAAGGATTTCAAAGGCTATATCCACGACGTCGGCGGACCTACGGCGAATTTCCGCGACCCCGCCTGTGCAAAGCAGTTCAAACGCGGAGTATGCGCGGATAAGCCTTGCATAGGTTTTAAAAAATGCCCCAATCTTCAGGTGTCGCACGAGGAATATATTGAGCTTTTAAGAGACTTAAGACAGCTCGAAGGCGTAAAAAAAGTATTCGTCAGAAGCGGCATAAGGTACGATTACGTAATGTACGATAAGGACGATACCTTCCTCAAGGAACTTGTAAAGCACCATATAAGCGGTCAGCTCAAGGTCGCGCCAGAACACGTTTCCGACAACGTTCTCGAAGCGATGAACAAGCCGTCTTTTTCACTTTATCTTGCGTTCAAAAAGAAGTTCGACGATCTCAACGCGCGCCTCGGAAAGAAGCAGTATCTTGTGCCGTATCTGATCTCGTCGCACCCGGGCTGTACGCTCAAGGACGCGGTGAGGCTTGCCGAGTATCTGAAATCGATCGGCTATATGCCGGAGCAGGTGCAGGACTTTTATCCCACACCTTCTACAAAATCCACCTGCATGTATTATACGGGTATAAATCCCGATACCGGGAAACCGATATACGTGCCCAGGGACAAGCGCGAAAAGATGATGCAGCGCGCGCTTATGCAGTGGCGTAAAAAGAGCAATTACGACCTGGTCCACGAAGCGCTGGTCGAGGCGGGCAGACGCGACCTCATCGGGTTTACCGAAGGGTGCCTCATAAAGCCTACCAAAGAAGAAGCTGTTGCGAGGGCTAAGGAGAGAAAAGCCGCAGAAAAAGCCGGCGCGTCTTCCGGGAAAAGCACGGAAAAGGCTGATAAAAACAAACCTCTCAAGCACGTAAAAGGCGCTTTAACAGACACCGGCAGGAAAAACAAGTCATTTTCAAAAGACGGCGCAATGGGTAAGAAACCGGCAGGAAGGAGAGGCGGAAAATGAGCGTTATTACCGGGGTGAAACCTTGCAAGAGAGACAAAGACAGGGTGAATCTTTACCTTGACGGAGAATTTTACGGTTCGATAAGCGCGCTCGTAGCCGCTGCCAAAAGACTTGAAGAAGGCAAGGAGATAGACGAAAAAGAACTGGCGAATATCATCTTCGAGTCAGACAAGCGCAACGCGTTCGAATACGCGCTCGGATATATTTCCCGGTATGTCTGCACGGAAAAGAAGATAACGCAGAAGCTGTACGACAAGGGCTACGGCAAAGTCGTAGTAGAATATACGGTCGAAAAACTCAAAAGCTATAACTATATCGACGACAAAGAATACGCTGTGCAGTACGTTGAGGTCAACCGCGGAGTCAAAGGGGCAAGGCGGCTAAGAGAGGAACTCAGACAGCGCGGCGTAGCTTCAGAATATATAGAATACGCGCTGAAAGAGGTTTCGACAGAAGAGGACGACGCCTACGCGCTTGCGCAGAAGCACAGCAGAGGTAAAGACATGACGGACGAAAAATACGTTGCAAGGCTTGTCAGGTATCTGTCTTACAGGGGTTACGGTCAGGACGTGATCGCCCGCTGTCTGGCAAGGCTGAGAGAAGATGTCAAGGACGGGGATTGATATGAACTACGCGGTTTCAAACAAGGTAATGGCTGAAAGCGATAAGGCGTGCATAGCCGGCGGAGTGCCGTCCGTCGAACTTATGGCGCGCGCCGCAAAGGGCGTTTTCGACAATATCGACAAGAGCGGCAAGACATATATAATCTGCGGCAAGGGGAACAACGGCGGCGACGGTTTCGCGCTCGCCTGCCTTATGTCGGACGCAAAATGCGACGTCACGCTTTTTTATATCTCGGACAAAATTTCGGATGACGCGCGCTATTATAAAGAAGAACTGTCAAAACGCGGCTTCGACAGGATATATCCCGTGGAGAAATGCGACTTTGACTGCGATCTCGTCGTTGACTGCATTTTCGGCACCGGTTTTTCGGGCATGCCGAAAAATGAATACGCAGACGTCATCGGGAAAATAAATTCATGCGGGGCTTACGTAGTCTCCGTCGATATCCCGAGCGGACTTGACGGCACCGGCGGCAGAGCGGTATGCGCGGTAAAAGCGGACAAGACGGTCGCTATCCAGGCGGTAAAGAGCGGGCTTCTTCTCGGCGACGGGAAGGACTGTTGCGGAGAGGTCGTCGTTGTCGATATCGGCATTCAGATAACCGGAGAAAAGTACCCGGTAATAGACGGCGGGTTCGTCAAGAAGTTTTTCGCGCCCAGAAGAAAAAATAGCAACAAGGGAAGTTTCGGCAAAAGTCTGATAATAGGCGGTTCGCGTGAATTTCCCGGCGCTCCGAAACTTGCGGAAGCCGGCAGAGCGGCATTGAGAGCGGGCGCGGGAATCAATACACTTTGCGTGCCTTACTCGATATCCGGCGCATATGCCGAAAACGTTGTCGAAAGCACGCTTTTCCCGATGGCTGACAAGGACGGCGCGTTCGTTTTCGACAGGGGAAGCATTGACAAAGCGATGAAAGGCGTGACCGCCGTCGCGATAGGTCCGGGCATGGGCGGCGACAGAGAGGAAAACGCGAAGATCTGCGAATATATCGTCAGGAACTTTGACTGCGATTGCATTATGGACGCCGACGCGCTCAATGCATTCGGAGAAGGTATAACAAGGCTCAAAGACAAAAAGGCAAGGCTTCTTCTGACTCCGCACCCGAAAGAGGCGTCGAGGCTCACCGGAAAGAGTGTGGACGAAATACTGTCAGACCCGGTGTCCGCCGCGAAAGATCTCGCAACTTCGTGCGATTGCATTGTACTTCTTAAGGGCGCAACGACCGTGATCACGGACGGAAAAGACGCGGCGTTTGTGGCAGACGGCACTCCCGCCTTGGCGAAGGGCGGTAGCGGAGACGTCCTCACCGGCACGGTATGCGGCTTTGCGGCGAGAGGGATATCCTTATTCGACGCGGCGTGTGCGGGCGCGTATCTTTGCGCGCTAGCGGCGAAGCAGGCTGAAAAGGAGTTCGGCGACTGGGGAGTTCTCGCAAGCGACGTCTGCAAAGCGGCGAAAAGCATCGTGGATTCGTATGAAGAATGAATTTAAAGATAATAAGAAAAACAGCTTGCAAAAGCTTTGAGTATATATTTGACAAACAACTGTTATAAATGATATTATGTATTCAAGGTAGCGAACCTGATTTATGTCAGTTGTCGGCTCTGTTCCGACCTCGCAAGCAAGCGACAGCGAAAGTTGTCTCTTTTTTATTTTTCCGATTAAATTTTATCTCTTTGTCAAAAATAACATTGTTCCCGCCAGGCTCATACAATGAATCGGGGGCAATTTATTTTTACGGTGAAAACGATGATAAAAAGAGGAGAACTGTATTACGCCG
>CALWKT010000111.1 GCA_944381335.1 uncultured Christensenellaceae bacterium | reverse complement strand
CCGTGTCGTCGGGCATCGTTACGGGCAAAGTCGCCGTGAGTATTACCTGACTGCCCGATCTTCCTGTTTCGCTCACCTGAACGTTTTCCGGGTCTATCGAGACGTTTTCGTCGGAGTAGATGACGTTTTCGTCGATAGTGTGACTTTCTTCTCTGGTTATCGTAAACGTGTCAAGCAGAGCGGGATCGTAAGCCGCTTCGTCAACGTACAGATCTATGGTGATCGTGCCGTCCGTGACGTAGTTCGTGACGACGTTCATGTACCCGTTGGGATCGTTTTCTACGACCGAGTAATTGAGTATTATCGGCGCGTTGCCGTAGTCGTTCTGAGTCGTTCCCCAGCGGAAATTCACGTCGTCGATCAGAGACACGGTGAAAGTGTAGTTTCCGACCGCGATTTCGTTGAGAATTATATAATAATCGTACGAAGTTCCTTTGAGAGTTCTTACGACCTTTGCGGAAGCCCCCTCGTCGCCATCATAGAGAGGAGTATCCGAATTTTCAGCGTATACGGGCAGTTTCTTGCCGTTTCCGTCGGTGACTTTTACTATTCCGAAAAATTCCGAGAGCAGATACTCGTCGTTGGAATAGCTGTTCGAGTTGAAGAATTGAAGGCCGTTTTGAGTGCAGTCGTTCAGTTCAACGTCTCTGTTTACCACAAGCTGATCTTCGCCGTCAAACTTGAAGGTATATTGTTCCCACCCAACGAGTCCTTTCGTCACGGCAACCGTACATTCTATATAGAGGTTATCCGTGTTGTAGTTGTCAAAACTCGTGTCGGGGGAGAGTTTGACTTTGTATTTTTTATCCGGCGTGGCTGCGCTGACTTCATCGTCGGGATTCATCCAGTCCGACGTGGAGAGTTTTACCGTTTCTCCGCCTTTATTGGTAGTCGTGAACGAATAATCGGGTCTGTATATCTTGGAGACTTTCGCGTTGCCGGGGCCGTCGAAGATGTCGAATTCATAAGAGACTTCCAACGTGGGCAGGGAACCGATCTCGAGGATCTCTTTTTGTACGGTGACCTTTTGCATTTTCGTTATCTGAGCGTCGTAATTGCCGGAAGCGGACAATTTCAAATAGAAATAGTATTCTCCGGCATTGACGTATACCTTATAGGGGCTTCCGTCCGGCTCGTAAGGATAATATATAGACGAAGCGAATTCGAGATTGAATAAAGTATCTGCGTCCATAACGGCATCCGAGAAGTTCTCGTCGTACACGTCAACGGGAATATAATATATATAAGCGTTCGTGTCGTCGCCGAAATAAACGAGGGGATCGGCATATCCGCTGACGGCGATAATCTCAGTCAGATCGGGTATTGCGCTGTATATCCACGAAGAGGGAAGACCTGTGATCTCATACTCCGCGTTCATTGCCGGCAGTATGCTGAAGTATACGCTTGCCTTTGCGCCTTTATATTCGTAAACGTACTCCCAGGTGCCTACATCGTAAAGCACGGGGGTATCGGCAACCGTTACGCTGTCTTTTTTGATCTCGGCAAGTTTAAGCTCCGGCGTGT
The DNA here is from genome assembly GCA_944381335.1 of uncultured Christensenellaceae bacterium. The sequence goes on along the minus strand of CALWKT010000111.1, from coordinate 8,960 downwards.
CGGATGCGAGAGGCGAAATCGAGCCGTCGTCGTACTGGACTTTAAACTTCAGAGAAGAAAGGTCGGGATAGTCTCCGCTTTCTTCGGCTGATTTTTTGTAATAGAAATCGCCCAGATTATATGTTTCGTAATCAAAACCGTCTGCGCCGGTTATCGTAAGTACGCGCACGGTCTCGGGATCGCCGCCGCAGGCTGTTATGCCGACGGCAAGGCAGAGGATGACTGCCGTTAATATCAGCGTGCTGATTAATTTTTTCATAATAACCTCCTTGCTTTGCCCGACCGATTCACGGTCCGGCATATCGTAAAACGAGCGCTGAACGACAAGGATGAGACGCTTTGCTCTTTTTTATAATAACATAATAATAAATAATTGTAAATAGACACGATAATTTACTACATAAAGCAATAAAAAGTATTGAAATACGCAAAAAAATGCGTATTGTAATTTTTGTTGCGGCGTGTTAAAATAAAATCAGAAATATCCTGGGAGGAAATTTATGAACAATATTCTGTTTATTAAGATTTACGGAAAGGCGACAAGAGAAGAATGGATGGAAGTCAATCGCTATTACGCAGAAAACATTGCCGAGTTCAGACAGAACGCAAAGGCGATGGGGTTCGAGGTCAGGATCGCTTATATAAACACGATGTCCTTTGACAACGTGTTCGCAGAGATATCCAGCGACAATTTCCTTTCCAACGAAAAAGAAGAGGCGGCTGAAATCGTCAGGATGCTGACGTCTGAAGTAAAGGTGGCAGAAGACGGCACCCGTACGATCGTGCCGTCAGACGTAAAGATCATCTACCGTCAGATAACCGCATATTGAAAATTCCCGGCTCACGGGCTGTCCGGCGAGCGTAGCGGCGCTCAGACTGTGTTTATCGCGCCTGAGAAAAGCGCGGTTCAGTAATTGTCGGTGATCGCAAATCCGAACCCCTGTCGGCGACGAGATCCTGCTTTATTGCCGTGTATCCGTCTTTATTTTTGAAAAATGCCTTGTGCCCGCGTCGTAGCGGTCGATCGCGTCGGCGTAAAAATTGCGCACGGAATCGCGTACGCTTTGAGGGTATACCACGTACGCTTCTTTGCCGAATCGTACGAAGTACTGGATTATCTGATTGTGAGAACATTCGAAATAATAGTCGTTGTTCACGATTCTCACGGGCACGGGACGGTGTACGTACATCTTTTTGAACAGTTCTGTTCCTCTGTGCGATAATTGTATTCTTACTTCGCCTTCGTTTTTACCGTAACGGAACTGCGGACCGTAGGCGAGCATTTTTGCAAAAGTCGCCTTTTGTTCATCAGTGAACACGGCGTTTTCCGAAAGTACTGCCACGCTTTCTATCCTGGAAAGTCTCATCGGCAGGCAAACGCCGTTGTTGCAGGAGAGCAGATACACGTGCAGTTCTTCCTTGGAGTCTGTAAGCGCGAAAGGGGAAAGTTCATGCTTCTTATTGCCGCTTAAGGAAGTCGTCGTCACGAAGATCTTCTTTTTTTGTCCGACAGCCTGCATTATCGCGTCATATTGCGGCATAAAGACTATTTTTTCGCGCTCGTCCTGAGGAAGGGACGCGTACGATGAAAACATATTGCGGAAATATTCCGAAAGGGTCGCGCCTTTAAGCAGATATTCTTCGGTATACGCGATGACCGGTTCTGATTCCTTTGTCGGTTTGACAGAAAGGGCGCAGTCGAATTTTTCGCGGCTGCGCGCGGCGTTCAGCTTGTTGATATGCGCGGCGATCTCATAACACAACGCTTCCGCATCCTGACCGGATGCCTTGCTTTTCGACAGCTTCTTTTTGAGGTATTCGAAAAGTTCCGCTTCTTTAGCGCGGTAAGAATCGTGATAATTTACTATTATGCGGGTGTAAAGCGCGTTTTTGTTGAGCGTGCGCCCGTCCTTTTTATAAAATTCGAAAGACTCCGCGTCTTTTATAAGTATATCCGCAGTCTCCTTTGTCACGTTTATCTTGATCTTTTCGGTCATTTCAGGTTTTCTCCTTTTTTGTCTGATAACAGTTTACCATAAAAAGTGGTCATATTCAACAATATTAATCTTTTTAAATTCGTATAATAACGGAACATATGGCTTATTAATATGAAAAAACGTTTTAAAAAGGTGGTCGAAAAAATTATAACTATTGACAATTTACAAATATTGGCAAAGGTGGGATAATGATCTTGCGGAAGGGAAAGGAGAAAATAGTGAAAGAGACAGGGTTGAAAAGAATGTATCTCGGGTTGCCGAAAGAAGTAAGAGATCGGCTTTCTTTTGAAAGTTACGCAGAACTTCCGGAGGCGGTAATAAAGCATCTGACCCCGTTTACGAGGAAAGAATATAAAGAATACCTTGACGACACGGGATATTTCGGTTCCCCGGAAGAGGACGACTACTTATGGGCGGAAGAAGATAATAAAGAGTATTTCAAGGAGGACAAAAAAATGAAGATATGTCATATTCAGGCAATGAAGCAGATCAAAGAACTCGAAGCGCAGAAAAAGGCGCTTATCTATTTCGAAGACAACAACTGTACAGTGTCTTACAAGGAGGGCGAGATTAAAACAACGTCGTCTTACGACTATGCGAGGACACGCGAAGAAATTGAAAAGATCGACGCGAAGATACGCGCTGTCCGTTGCGCGCTCGCGGTGGCAAACTGCGTGGTAAAGGTGGACGGCTTCGACGTTACTCTGGGCGAAGCGCTGATCCTGCTTGCGCAGATGCAGAACGAGAAGGCGCAACTCGAAAGTCTCGCTTCAAGAAAGCAGAAAAGCCGTTCCGTAACTTATAACGGCGTCGTTGAATACTGCGAATGCGTCTACGACGTTGACGAAGTCAAAGCGCAGCTCAAAGACCTCAGACTCAGGATATCCGATCTTCAGATCGCGATCGACAGGGCGAATCTTACCAATTACATAGAGGTGGATATTTAAGGCAAACGGCGCGCGCCGCGTGCGCGACAGTTCCTTGAATAAAGATTTGGCACAACCGGGGGTAGATCCGATAATGGCTGCGTTAAAAGTCGTTACGGTTCAAAGTTAAAGTTAAAGATCTGACTTAATAAGTTTTGCGGTAGAGTTTATCGTTGCCGTATCTTTGAAGATGATTAACAGGCTGAGTCTTTTTTCAGAAAACTTTCGGCGGCGGAAGTAAGGTTCTATGCCGCTTTTGATAATGAATATCATGTAAAAGTCTGACCGCGCTTGCCCGGGACGGTGTTTTTGCGAATTTTCCGTCTTTAAGGGGGTAGGCAGGGCGGCGCGGTTTTACAATAAAAATGACGGCGTTGTGCGGTTTTGAGCAAAACGCCGTCGTTTCTCACTGATTTTTCGTTTGCTGAAACTTTTAAATGTCAGACAGCGTTTATTATACCCGTGAACAGAGGAACGTCGCCGCTGTCCGTCACGATAAACCCAAAAGATCTGTCAACGACGAAATCCAGATAGACTTTTTCGTATTCCTCGGGTCCCGGACCGGCGGCTCCGTCGCCGGCTATTACGGTGACAGCCGCGCCCTCTATCCCTTTTTTGTCTACGCTGAGCTTAGCCACGTGTTTTACTTCGGGGCAAAAGACGGGGGAAGAGAAAGAATCGTCGATAAGCCCGCTCATATTGCAGGCGGTCGTGAACAGGTCGGTTATCCCCATCGAGGAAAGCACGCTTTTTAAGTTGCCGTCGAATTCCGCATTGAATTCGGGGAACAGACAGCGGGTATAGTACTGTTTGCACGCTTCGTCGTCTATCGCGTTGAAATCGCTTTCCGCATTTACTGCGGCGAGGTTTTCTGCGGTGAAAACGTCTTTTACGTCTGTGCCTTCGTCGGGAAGAACGAATTTTATCTTATATCCCGCATGGGTCTCAGTATAGAAAGAGGTAAAACCGTTGCCTTTGAAAGCTCTGCCTGCGAGATAATCGGGCTGTAAGAATTTTTCGCTTGTTTCGCCGTCTGCGCCTTTGAACGTGTAATCGCGGTCGGTTAAAGAAATATCATCGCCGTATATCAGCCATGTATCTTTGAGGTAAAGAGTGGATATCAGCGTGAAAAGAGTATCGGTGCTCAGATCGAAATCGCAGTCGATAAGCCCGCCGGTCTGTTTCTTCACGTAATAACGGACGGCTTTGTTTGCGTTTGCGTTGTCGCCTGCAAAATCGGCAGAGTAGGAATAACAGAAGTATTTATCTGAAAGGGTATCTATCGCGCTTTGCCTGAACGGGACGTTTTCGCCCAGCCATACAGAGTTGTAAAGCGTGAGCTTTCCTGTCCTGAACTCGCGTTGAAGAGAGCGGATGAGCAATCCGTAGTTTTCAAAGAGAGTGTCGTAAGAGGTGTTCATCGCGCTTAGTATCTGATCACGAGTGTTGCCCCCCGCACATTCCGCCGCCAACGCGAGAGCCGCATAGACGCTTATCGGCGATATCGCGAAGTTTCCGTCATTTTCGTCCGCAATCTTCGCCGAAAGATCGAAAGAAAAAGTTTTCGCCGACTCTCTTAAGACCTTGTATCCTTCGCCGGTCAGCTCAGAATATCCGGGGGAGCTCATCGCGGCGGGTTCGCCAAGCGTCCTGCTTTTTCCCTGAGAGCAAGCCGCAAACGCCGTGACAGCGAATATCAGCACCAGAAGCGTGGCAAAAATCTTGATTTTGGTTTTCATATTCTCCTCCTTTCGCTTGATTGAGAAAACGGTTTTCACAATATATACGCTTAAAAGGGGCGGATTTTTCGGAAATACTGCGAAAATTTCGCGTGCTTAGCGAACGTACGCGTCGGAGACCTGCTGAAAAATACACCCGGATAACGGGTTTGCTTACGCCTTGTTCTTATCCAGTCTTATCAGCGTCCTCAAAGTGTTTTTCGCCGCCTCCTGCATTTCGGCAAGCGTGATACAGCCTTCTTTTCCGACTGATTTTATCAGATCTTTATACTTTTTGTAGCCCTTCGTAGAGTAGGTTATCGTGCCCGGCATCAATACGTCGACGCGGGAGCGGATCCTGTATGCGTTGTCGTTGATCTTCGGAAATTCCGGGCTGGCGCTTTTTTTCATCCACCAGTCCGTGATCACGGTGCCGTCAAAGCCCCATTCTCCGCGCAGGACCACTGAGACGGTGTCGAAGTTGTAGTGACACCAGACCCCGTTCAGCTTGTTGTACGAGGTCATGATATTGATCGGGTCGCTTTCCTTGACGCAGATCTCGAAGCCCTTCAGATAGATCTCGCGGAGCGCGCGTTCGGATACGCGGCTGTCGCAGACGTTGCGCCTGACTTCCTGATTGTTGCATGCGAAATGTTTGGGACATGCCGCCTTGCCGCGGCTTTGGATACCCTTGGTGAACGCGGCGGCGAATTTGCCGCTGATCAGCGGGTCTTCAGAGTAATATTCGAAGTTTCTGCCGCACAGCGGATCGCGGTGTATATTCATGCCTGCGCCGAGCAATACGTCTGTGTTGTAGTGGATCATTTCGTCGCCCACTTTTTCGTACAGCTTTTCAACCAGCGCCGGGTCCCAGGTGCAGGCGAGAGCGGTGCCGCAGGGGAGGAGCGCGTTGTAATATCCGATCCTTATTCCGGCGGGTCCGTCCGTCGTGATCACCGCGCGCACGCCTTTTTCTTCAAGCGACCTGATGATCCCGCCGTAAGAACCGGCGTTTCCGGATACGCCCTGAGGCGCGTTCATGCAGCCGTAGCCTCTTGTCAGAGCCTGCAATTCCTCTACGTTCAGGACGGCGACGAAATCGTCGACGGAGAGTTTGCCGGAGAGCACGTCCCCGAAGTTTTCGCCGTTGTATTTTCTCGGCGGTATTTCCGCGGGGAGAGAGTCGAGTATGCGTTTTTTCAGGTCGTAGTCCGCGACCGGAGTGGGTTCGTAAGCCATAGTCACCTCGCCGTCCTTTTCGACCGCTTTGAGTCTGTCGAACGGGTCTTTCACTCTGCATACGGGGGTAAGGGTAACTAAAATCTTGTCTGTGTTCAACGTATATCTTCCGGCGATCGTCTGCGTCCTCACGCTGTTGCCGACGAAGAATACGTATTCTCCCTTTTCGAGAACGTACGAATATGCGTTGCCGGTAACTCCGCCGTCGTCGTAAGACGAGTATGCGTAGTCGTCGCAGGTAAGGGTCACGCTTTCGCTTGCGCCGGCTTCAAGAAGCGCGGTCTTGGCGAAGGCGACCAGAACTTTAGCGGGTTTGCCCAGCTTGCCCTGCGGCGCGCTTGCGTAAAGCTGTACGACCTCGCGACCGGCGCGCTTGCCCGTGTTTTTCACTGTCACGCAGACCTCTGTTCCTTTTTCCGTCTTTTTGAAATCGTCGACCTGTATTGAGAAATCGGTATACGAAAGCCCGAAACCGAACGGGTAGAGGACCTTGTCTTTTTTAAAGGTCTCGAAGTATCTGTATCCTACGTAGACGTCCTCTTTGTATTCGTTGTAATCCAGCCCGCCGAAGTTTGCGGACGAAGGATAGTCGTCGTAAGTTTCGGCTATCGTGTCGGTCAGTCTGCCTGAAGGATTGACTGCGCCTGTCAGCACGTCCGCGACCGCGTTGCCGCTTTCCATGCCGCCCTGCCATGCGTAAACCAACGCGCTCAGTTTGTCGCCGTACTTTTTCGTCCACGCCAGGTCTATCACGTTGCCGGCGTCTATGACCGCGACAGTCTTTCCGAAAGAAGACGTAACTTTGTCAAGGAGCGCAATTTCTTCGTCGGTCAGGTAATAACTGCCCTTTGTCAGCGTATTTTCTCTGTCCTCGCCGGCGGCGCGACCTATGACGACCACCGCGACGTCGTTGTTTTTCGCGGCGGCGGTCACAAGGTCGGCCGGGACGTCCGCTTCGGGATAGCACATCGGCCAGTGCCCCCACCAACCGTCGTTAGGCTCGTTTGCCGGTTTCGAGCACCAGTTTTCGTAAAACGACGCTACTTCTTTGTCCAGGGTGACGAAGCCGTTCTTTTCGGCTTGTCTGAGTGCGTCTGCGAGATTTACTTTATAAGGCGCGTTGACGTTGCCGCCGCTGCCGTAACCGACGTAAAACCAGTTGATCTGACATCTGCCGAAAACGGCGACTTTTACGCCGTTTTCGAGCGGCAATACGCCGTCGTTTTTCAGGAGTACGATCCCGTCCGCGCCTGAACGCCTTATCAGATCGCCGATGCCGGGAGTCACGTATCTGTCGCCGGCGGCGACGTTTTCTTCCTGCATAAGACCGTTGCCGGTGAATCTGTCGCTTATTTTTTTTATGAGTTTTTCAATACTTTTTCTGATGCTCATGATCTGCCTCGCGCATATAAGATACTTTTATAATAGCAAATACGGTATAAGCCGTCAACGGGTCTTGAAAAATGAGGAGGACATATTGTATAATTTTAACGGGAGCCGGACAATCCGGTGACTTTCAGACTATATATTCACGGTGAAGTCGTCGTATGGACAAAAGAGTGAGGAGAGTGAACGCGCTGTTCGGGAAACTGAGCAGAGGAGACGAAAAGGCGCTAGACAGCCTGTTCGTGGAATTCGGCGCGCTTTTTCTGAATATCGCGAGGAAATATCTGTTCGACAAGTCTCAGGCGGAAGATCTGCTCAGCGAAGTCTTTCTCGACCTGGTAAGGAACAGGGCGAGAAGCTTTACGCGCGGTTTCAACGGTCTGAACTGGATATACGCTTGCATAAAGAACAAGGCTTACAGGTTCAACGGCAACGCGCAGGCGGCGGAAGAATATGACGACAACAAATCGGCGGAATATTTCGTGTCTGACGACGACAGGAATGCCGACGTAAAGAACGCGCTGTCCGGGCTGACGGAATACGAAAAGTCGCTGATATACATGCGCTACTGGCAAGGGTTTACGGTCAGAGAAACCGCAGAAAAGCTCGGGAAGCCCCGTTCGACCGTGCACGGCGACGAAAAACGCATACTCGGAAAACTGGCTGAAAAGCTGGACGGAGATCAGCAATGAAAGAGAAAAAAGTCAAAGAGAAATTAACGTCGGCATATGACGACAATTCTCCCGTAGACGGCAGCCGTATTCTGCGTGCCGCGAAGAACGAGCTGTGCGCGGAAGTCAAACCGGAAAGGGCGAAAAGAGCCGTGACGGCAAGGATTGCGCTGACCTGCTGCTGCGCGGTGCTGGTTTGTTCCGTCGTGATAGCCGTGCTTCTCTCTATGATCGCGGGCACGGGCGGTTACGATACGACGGAAGGCATTTCCATGCAGGATTATTTTTACAAACAGAATATTGAGCTTATATCCTTTTCGTCTGTGATCGGCGGGGCAGACTCGCCTTCGGGAGGAGACGATTCCGTGAATCCGGACGTAGACGCCCCCCTCGTGCAGGGATTTACACTCAAAGGCTGCACGATAACGCGTACGAAAGACGGAAAAACCGCGGCGGTCAGCGAAGCGTACGTCCGCGCGCAGGAAGAGATAGTCGTCGCGGCGTTTTTTACAAACGATCAGGAAGTGCTTGAAGACGTCTGCCCGTCTTTAAGCGGTGAGAAAGAGGAGATCGTCGAGGACGGAGTGGCGATATCATATACCTTCGACGAAACGGAAAAGATCTGCGTTGCGGAGCTTGAGCTGAAAGGAGTGAAATTCCGCTTTTCTTTTTCGGGTACGGAAAAAGAAACCGCGCTCGGTTATCTCAGAGTTTTTGTCCGGATTCAGTATTGAATTATGCGTTGTCCGATTGCCGTCTGGTCAGCTTCGCGTTTATATGATACTATAACGATCTGAAACAAGGGTTATCCCGTCGGCGGATCTATAAAACGCAAACAATATTTAGCATAATTCCGGCTTGTGCAGAAAAAGCGAGCTAACAAGTAAAGGAGCGGAAATTTATGAAAAAATCGGTGTTCATTATTATTGTTTGGGTCGCGGTCTTATGCGCGTTTTTATTTTCCGCCTGCACGGGCGCGGTCAAAGACACAATTGTGGATCCTGTCGAGTACGGCATAGGGAT
>CALWKT010000110.1 GCA_944381335.1 uncultured Christensenellaceae bacterium | reverse complement strand
ACCGTGCAGCAATCCTGATACGGAAGCTCGCTGAGTTTATACGTGCCTATCTCCTCCGCAGTTTTCATTATCTCGTACTTATCCATTCCGATAAGCGGTCTGAAAACAGGCAGACTTTGAACGGCGTCGTTGGTAACGGTAAGGCTGGGCAAAGTCTGGCTTGCGACCTGCCCCAGACTTTCACCGGTGATCAGCGCGCCGCAGCCGTTTTCTTTGGCGACTTTTTCCGCGATTTCGATCATAATGCGGCGCATTATCGTTATCATATAATCCGCTCTGCAATTTTCGTGTATCGCAAACTGGATCTCGGTGAACGGCACGACGAAAAGTCTGATCTCGCCGGTGTATTCCGTGAGGACCTGCGCCAGATCTGTCACCTTCTGTTTCGCCTGTTCGCTTGTGTAGGGAAAACTGTGATAATGAATTGCGCATATCTGCATGCCGCGGCGCGCCATTCTGTAACCCGCCACCGGAGAATCGAAACCGCCGCTCAAAAGCAGCATGCCTTTGCCCGAACAGCCCACAGGCATACCCTGAGCGCACATCTCGACGTCGCTGAACACGTAGGAATAACCCTTTTCTCTGATGTCGATCTTAATCTCGATCTGAGGCTTGCGCAGGTCGACCTTGTAATCTTTTCTCCTTTCGAGGACGTATGCGCCCACGTCTGCGCCGATCTGCGCGGAGTTTTTGTCTAAAGACTTGTCCGCGCGGTTTACGGTCACCCTGAAAGTCGCCTCCACGTCCGGAGCGTATTCAAGCGCAGTCTGTCTGAGCGCGTCGTAATTTGTTTCCACCTTTGTCGCAACGCTCAGCGAATGAAGACCGAAAACCTGTTTCATACGCCTTTTTATCTCGTCGGTCAGGCTTTCGTCATAATTTTCTATATAATATCTGTTCTGAGTCCTGACAAACTCGCAGTCGATGTCCGCAAGTTTCGCCTTGATGTTGTCGATCAGCAGTTTTTCGAAATAACTCTTGTTCCTGCCTTTCAGAAATATTTCTCCGAACCTCAGCAATATGACCTTACTTTTCATTAGACTCTCCTGTATTTTCCCAGTAATTTTGCGCCGTCGACGAGTGCGGCAAGAAGCGCGTCCACGTCGTTTTCGCACGTATTTTCGTTAAAACTTATCCTCAGCGTGCCTTCTCTGAAAGCGCCGTTCAATCCGAGCGCCGACGGGATCCTTTCGGCTGACTTTTTCGAGGAGCAGGCGCTGCCCGTTCCCACGATAATGCCTTTGCTCTCAAGGAAATGAAGCATGACTTCGCCGCGTATGCCGTTAAACGAAAAACTGACTATGTGCGCTCCGCTTTGATTTACGTCGGTATTTATTCTCACTGCGTCCCGAAATGCCGTGACAAGCCCTTCGATCAGACGTTTCTGAAGATCCTTCTGCCTGTTGAAATTGCTCAGTATATTCGACGACATCCGCTCTGCGGCATAACCGAAAGCGCATATTCCGGCAACGTTTTCCGTGCCTGCACGCAGATTCCTCTCCTGTCCTCCGCCGTAAACGAAGGGCTGCAGATTCAGTCCGGGTGCGATATAAAGCGCGCCTATACCTTTGGGCGCGTGGATCTTATGCCCGCTGACCGAATACATGTCAACGCCCAGATCTTTAACAGAAAACGCGACTTTGCAGAACGCCTGTACGCCGTCGCTGTGAAATACTGCGTCTTTGCAACGCTTTCTGACCTCTTCGCACAGCTTTTTTATATCGTTGAGCGCCCCCGTTTCGTTGCAGACGTGCATAACCGAAACCATCGCCACGTCGTCGTCCAGAAGTTTTACAAATTCGTCCTCAAGAACTCTGCCGTATCTGTCGCAAGGCGCGACGCAAAGTTCGTAACCTTTGTCCGCAAGCGCCTTTGCGCAGTTGAAAACCGCCGCATGCTCCACTGCCGAAATTATGATTTTCCCCTTCTTTTTCCTCGGTCCACACGAAAGCGCGAAATTGTCGGCTTCACTGCCGGAAGCGGTAAAAACTATATTGTCGGCAGAACATCCGAGCGCCTTTGCGATCTGTCCGCGCGCCTCTTTTACAGCCTTTGCCGCAGTGATTGCGGGCGCATACAAAGCAGACGGGTTGAAGTACTCGTCATCCGCATATTTTCTGATTGTGTCGACGCATTCGGGAAACATAGCCGTGGTCGCGGCGTTATCCAGATATATCATCTTTTCTCCTTTCAGGCAAAAGCCGTCTACCGCATAATTCTATCACAGTAAACGCGCGCCCGCAAGCGTTTAAATGTACTTGCGCATGCGCCGCATCAGAACACTTTCACGCATGTTCGTGTCAAGCATAATGAATGTCAGTCCTCGGTCGGTAGCCGACAAAAAGCGTTGAACGATACGCAATCACACTTTCAACGGCAAATCGGCATGGAAAAATCAGCCTCTCTCGCCGCATTTTGTAAGTTTTTTGTCGTAAAACGAAAGAATGAGCGCGAGCATGTAATCGTCAAGTGCGAGCGCATAACTGCCGTCAGGAGAATCTATGCGGTAAATACTTGTTTCACCCTCGGCATAATACAATTTTACAACGTTTTCGGGAATAATCGTTTTGCTTTCTACAGGCAATTCATATATTTCAAATTCCGAACCGAGACAGAATACGAGTTCCTGCCTGTGCGGATATATCCTGTATACGCTCAGACCGTCCTTGAAGACGTATTTGACCGAGTAAGTCATTTTCAGCGTCGGCAGTTTGAGCGCAAGCGTGACCGCAATGCCGAAAGCGACGTAAGCGAATTTTATATAATCCCCGGAACACGCGGAGATCAGAAATGCGAGATCGAAAAGATCCACGCCGAGCGCGACCGCAAGAAGCGCGGTTTTCAACGGTTTTTTCTTGTCGAACGTGTAAGTCAGAGAATATGCGTTCATTTGAGAGTCAACACGGTCACGCCGTCCTCTCCCTCACCGTATTTGCCAAGCCTGAACGATTCTATCACCGGATTTTTTGAAAAATAAGCGTGCAGTCCCGCTCTCAGCGCGCCGCTTCCTTTGCCGTGAACTATCCTGACCTCTTTCAACCCGCACATCAGCGCGCGAGAAAGATAGGCTTCGACGTTGAACGTCGCTTCATCAACGGTCTGACCTATCACGTTGAGTTCGTGAGGACAACCTTCAGTCGTATCGGGCAGGATACGGCGTCTCGGTGTTTTCTTTTCCTGCGTGACTTTTATCCTGGTGACCTCTCCGAACGGAACGACCGTTGTGAGATTGCCGCAGGTAACGGTATATTTCTTTTTCCTTTCGTCTATTTTCGTCACTCTGGCAGTGGAGTTGAGCTTTTTCACGAATACGCTGTCTCCGACGGATATCTCGCCGCCCGTTTTTTCGTATTTCTCCTCAACTTCTTCGCCCTCTTTTCTTATCTGAATGTTTTCAAGACGTTTTCTGCGTTTTCTCGCCTCGAAAAGCGCCTGCTCGTCGCCGCGCCTGAGGTCTTCTCTCATTTCGCCGATAATTTCGTCCGCTTCGTCGAGATAATCTCCGAGCAGTTCGGTCGCCTTCTTTGCCAGTTTTTCTTCAAGCCTTCTGTTCTTTTCTTCCGCCTGAACCGCAAGCGCGGAAGCCTTTCTGTACTCCTCGCGCGCCTTTTCTTCAAGCCTTGCCGCTTCTTTTTTTAGTTCTTCCGCCTGTCTTCTGCTGTTTTCCGCAGCGGCAATGATGCTGTCGAAACTCACCTTCTCGTCGCTGAGAAACGCGGTCGCTCTGTCTGTGATACTGCGCGAAAGCCCGAGTTTGGAAGCGATTTTTATCGCGTTTGAACTTCCCGAAACGCCGATCAGCAATCTGTATACCGGCGCAAAGGTTTCCGGGTCAAAATCCATCGACGCGTTGGATACCCCTTCCGCGCGGTAGGAATACTCTTTCAGCTCGTTGTAATGCGTGGTCGTGATGCAACGGCAGTTGCGTGAAAGAAGATATTCTATCACTGCGATCGCAAGCGCGCTGCCCTCCGCCGGATCGGTACCGGCGCCGAGTTCGTCGAGAAGCACCAGGCTGTTGTCGTCAGCCTGCGAAGTTATCCTGATCAGATTCACGGTATGAGACGAGAACGTGGAGAGATTCTGCTCAATGCTCTGTTCGTCGCCGATGTCGCAATACACGCCGTCAAATACGGCAAGTCTGCTGTTTTCTTCACACGGCACGAACATGCCCGAACTTGCCATCAGCGAAAGCAATCCGACAAGTTTGAGCGTGACGGTTTTTCCTCCGGTATTGGGTCCGGTTATCAGAAGGACCTTGAAATCCTCTCCCAGCCTGACGTCGATAGGCACGACTTTTTTAGCGTCGATCAGAGGGTGACGCCCTTTGCGTATGTCGATTATCCCGTCGCCGTTGAGAACGGGCGGCGTCGCTTTTATCTCTCTTGCGTAGCGCGCCTTTGCAAACACGCAGTCAGCCTCTGCGATCGTCCTGAAAGACCGCTCTATGCCGTCGACGATCTGAGAAAGCATAAAAGACAACGATCTCAGAATTTCAGCGATCTCGTTCTGTTCGTCGCTGAGAAGCCCTCGCAGTTCGTTGTTGAGTTCCACAACTGCCAAAGGCTCGATAAATACCGTCGCGCCGGTAGAAGACCTGTCGTGGACAAGCCCGGGGATCTGCCCCTGACATTCGCTTTTTACGGGAATGACGTACCTGTCTCCGCGAACGGTCACGATATTGTCCTGAAGATATTTGGAATATCCGCCGCTGATGTAGCTGTTCAGCTTCTGCTTTATCTTGTCGTTTGTACGGCGGATGGCGCCGCGTATCTCTCTAAGTCTTGAAGAAGCGCCGTCGTAAAGCTCGTTTTCATTCATGATCGATTCTGCGATACGCTTTTCAGCGTCGGCGTCGGTGAACATATTCATCGCGTATTCGGCAATGAGAGGACATTCCCCTTCGGGAATTTTGGAAACTGAAAGCTTGAAAGTACGGGCGCATGACAGCACTCTCGCGATCTGAAGAAGCGCTTTGCATCCCAAAGTGGCGTCTTTTCTGAGTGCTTCGATATATTCCGAAATGTCGTCTATCGAAAACGAAGGCGAACAACAGAATTCGTATGAAGCTCTGTCTGCCTGGATCGTGCGCTCGAGAAGATGCCGCGCGATTTCAAGGTCGTTTTCGGGTTTTATTGAAAGAACAAGTTCTGCGGCAGGTTGCGAAAAAACGTAGCCGCTGAGAATTTTCAGTATCTTGTCGAATTCGAGAGATTTTAATTCTTTTTCAGAAGTCATATGCCGCCGTCTGACGCGATCCGCCGCGGCGGAAAGCGATGTTATTTTACTCCTCTGAACAGATGAGCGCAGTTTGAACCGGGAACGGGTTGTCCTCCGGCTGTAACGCTCTTTATTACCTCAAGAGGATCACTCTTACAGTTTACCATATTTATATACAAATTGTAACGTATTTTATCCGCTTTTGCAGATATATCGACGGGAGCGGGATTGAAAAGTTCGAAAGTACAGCGTTTTATCCTTATTCTCTTGATAAGATAATCGGCTTTTTTGTCGTGATAATAAAAGTCTCCGTCGTACGCGCAGTCGCGGCAGTTGCACCCCGTACTTACCTGAACGGGACAATGACACAACGTCATCACGGGCAGAAGCCCGTATGCGTAAACGAACGCGTCGCTGTCATTTACGTCGTCTGCTTCGCTTAGGGTAAGTTCGGGCGAAAGTATCACGTCGTCTGCGCCGGAAACACATTTGAAACGGGAATTGTATACGTTTAATCTTATACCGGCAACGCTTTTGAAGCCGTATTCTTTCGCAAGTTGCAATGTGTAATAATTCTCACAGATCAAACCTGCTATGTTTCCTCTGCATTTGTTCAAAATATCTCTTACAACGTCGATCTCACTGCCTCTCACCACCGGAGAGAGGTGAAGATATACGCTGGAATTATTCTGAATTAAGCCTAAAAATATATCTATTTGCGAAAAAAACTGGCTATAATCGTAAATTTGATAACTTATGTCTATATTTTCGCTACTCAATGCCGATATATGAGAAAAATCGTCCGTGTTTACTATCAGCCTGCGTTCCCCGCTCTTTTTCCGTGTTGTTGTTGAAAGCTTGCAGTTTGAAAAATCACACCTTACCCGTCCTTCTTCATAGACATTCAGGATCGCGGAAGTCAGCTTTGAAACCGCTTCTCTCTTCAAAGCGTTGACAGCCGACCTCGGCATGAATATCTCCCTTCCGCACAGATCGACGTTGACTGTCTCGCAGCTGAACGGAGTTTCTCCAAGCCTTGCAAGCGACTCCCCTATCTCGGATGCGGACATCGGTCTGCTCTTCGCCTCCTCCGCTTTCGCGGCGCACGACACGCTCGCTCCCGCTCCCGAAGCCGTCAGACTTACCGTCATATCTCCGTTCACTCTGAAATTAAGTTCTATCGGCAATTTGACAAGATTTATCTCTTCGTCCGCAATTTCGGAATCAAGCGTCTTTCTGACTTCCGAACCTACGGGATATACGGATTTTGCCGCGAGCGTATATACGTTTTTCTCCTCTCCGATTATTTTTACACCGAAACCGCCGGCTTCTTCCCCTTTGAACAGCAATTTTATGCCGTCTCCGTCTCTGAGCGGCTGAGTCGCTTTTATTTTAAGGCGCGTTCTGTCGCTGTATATCACTCTGCCAACGGGCACGCCGATATTGCTCTGAACTTTAGGAGACATTATTCCGCGGGTGTCGTCGTAGATGTATCCGCATGTGAATTCACCTCTGTTGAATACTTTTTTCAGGCCTGAAACGCGATTTTCGTCCGCGCGCGCTCCGTCAAGGACCTTTCTGTATGCGTCGACGACGGTTGAAACGTAATGCGGCTGCTTGAGCCTGCCCTCGATTTTCAGGCTGTCTACGCCTATTTCTCTCAGGTCGTCGAGTTTTGTGATCAGGCATTGCTCGGACGGAGAAAGCAGATAGCCCTCTTTTCCCGAAAGATCGGAAGAATAACGCAGTCTGCACGGCTGATTGCATCTGCCGCGGTTGCCGCTGTCTCCGCTCATCATCGACGACAACAGGCACGAGCCGCTGTAACTTACGCAAAGCGCGCCGTGCACGAAATACTCAAGCTCAAGATTTGTGTTTTTCTTTATCGTAATTATATCTTCGCGTGCCGTTTCTCTCGCCACGACAACGCGGGAAAAGCCTTTACTCTGAAGAAAAAGCGCTCCCTCGAGGTTGTTTACGCCCATCTGAGTGCTTGCGTGAAGCGGAACGTCGTAACGGTAAAACACGTCGAGCGCGCCAAGGTCTGCAATTATAAACGCGTCCGCGCGCCGGCAGGCTCTGACGTAGCGATCAAGTTCTGTCAATTCCTTTTCTTTTACCGCTGTATTGAAAGCAATATAGACCTTTACCCCGTGAAGGTGGCAAAGGTCTATATATTCATCGATATTACCGGTCGTAAATCCGACTGCTTTTGCGCGGGCGTTAAAGCCGTCCACTCCGAGGTAAACCGCGTCCGCGCCGCTGTTTATCGCGGCGTACAACGCGCGTATGCTTCCTACGGGTGCAAGCAGTTCCATATTTTCACCGTCAATATAATTTCAGTTGTTTTTCTCCGGGCAAAGACAGCGCGCCCGGAAAGGTGTTTATCTCAGTACGGCGCCGAGTTGAGACGTGAGTTTTGTCAGCACTCTTTCCACTTTCGCGCTGACTTCTTCGTCTGTAAGCGTTCTGTCCGTAAGTCTGAACACCATATTTACCGCAACGCTCTTTTTTCCCGCTCCGATCGCTTCACTGCGGTATATATCGAATATCTTTGCGCTCTTCATCATGGAGCCGCCCGCGCTTGTAACGCATGCGAGCAATTCAGCTGCGGAGACGCTTTCGTTGACCGTAACGGCAATATCTCTCTCAACCGGCGGATATTTGCCGATTTCTTCAAACTTATAGCCTTTCTTCCTGTATTTTTCAACTGAAGCGAGATCGATTTCGGCAATATAGAGTCTGTCTTTCACGTCCATTGCCGCCGCAACCGAGGGATGGACCTCCCCGACGTAACCTATGCTGAATTTGCCCACGTACAGCTCCGCGCTTCTGCCGCTGTGCAGATACGGGCGCTCCGAGCGCTTATACGTCACGTTGAGACCGAATTTGTATATGATCGTCCTGACGACTTCGTTGACGGTATAGTAGCTCTCGTCCTTGCCGTAAGCGCCGACGACGAGTCTTTCGCGTTCTTCGGGCTGTTTGTCGACGGGCACGCTTTCAGGCAGATAGACGTTGGCGACTTCAAAGAAACGCGCGCTTCTGACGCTCTTGAGTACGTTGGATGCAAGCACTCCGAGCATGCTGTACGCAAGCGTGGTCCTCATCACCGAGCCGTCCTCTCCGAGAGGATTGAGGATGGTGACGCATTTTCTCGCCGGATCGTCTTTATCAAGTCTGAGCACGTCGAAGCCCTTGGGTGAAGTGAACGAATACGTCAGCGTTTCGCTGTAACCGTTGTTCACGCAGATATTCTTGACGGTATCGACGGCTTTCTGGTCTTCGGTCTTTCCTCCGACCGTCTGCTTACCCTTGTCCATAAGGGTTTCTGTGATCTTGTCGTAGCCGTAAAGTCTTATGATCTCCTCAGCAAGATCGTTTGCATTCTCGATATCATCGCGGAAAAGCGGCGCTTTGCAGACGAGAACGTCTCCGTCAAGCGAAGTCCGGATCTGAAGACTGTTCAGTATCGCGACCATCTTGTCGCGCGGAACCACGATGCCGAGGATGTCGTCTATCCTGGACGCTTCGACGCGCAGAGTTTTCTGAGTCAGATCTGCGTTGCAGCAATCAACGACGCCTTTTGCGATCTTGCCGTAGCCGTATTTATATACGAGCGTGAGCGCGCGCATAAGCCCCAATCTCTGGCTCTCAAGGTCAATGCCCCTTTCGTATCTGAACGAAGAATCTGAATGGAGATTGAGCGTTCTCGCGGTGCGGCGTATGTTGTCGCGCGCGAATTTCGCGCTTTCGAATATGATGTCCTTGGTGTTTTCGTCCACGCAGCTGTTGTTGCCGCCCATGACGCCTGCGATCGCGCACGGCTTTTCTTTGTCGCAGATGGCAAGCATGCTGTCATTGAGCGTATATTCTTTGTTGTCCAGCGCGACGATCTTTTCGCCGGTCACCGCGCGTCTTGCGACGATCTGAGCTCCGCCCAGCTTGTCTGCGTCGAACGCGTGCATAGGCTGACCTATCTCGATCAGGACGTAGTTGGTGATGTCAACGAAATTGCTGATCGGTCTGAGTCCCACGCTTTTTAGTCTTTTCTGTATGATCTCGGCGGACGGACAAATCTTTATGTCGCGTACTGCTGCCGCCATATACCTCGGGCACAGCGCGGTATCTTCAACCTTTACTCTTACGTAGTCTTTTACGTCGCCCGCTTCGCATTCAAAGCCGATTTCGGGCATTCTGAGCGGTTTTCCGAGCACGGTCGCAACTTCTCTCGCAATGCCGAGAACGCTGTTGCAATCGCTTCTGTTCGCGGTCACGCCGATGTCCAGGATCACGTCGTCGTTGCCCAGCACGACGTTCATGTCCGTACCGAGAGGATATTTCTCGCCGTTCATTATCAGGATGCCGTAAACGCCCGCGCCCTTGTATTCCGCTTCTGTGAGCCTGAGTTCTTCGCCGGAACAAAGCATGCCGAACGATTCAACGCCGCGGAGTTTGCCCTTCTTTATCACCTGACCGGTGGGAAGGAGCGAATTGTCCATTGCAACCGGCACAAGGTCGCCTTCCTCGACGTTCTGCGCGCCGGTGACGATCTGAACGGTTTCTTTTGCGCCGACGTCGATCGCGCATATCTGAAGCTTGTCGGCGTCAGGATGTTTGCTGAGTTTTACTATCTTTCCGAGAACGACGTTCTTCATCTCGGAAGCCTTGTCTATTATTTCTTCCACTTCGAAACCGGCGGAGACGAGCTTGTCCGCAAGTTCGTGCACGTCCACGTCGATATCGACGAAATCTTTAAGCCAATTCAAAGATACTTTCATAATTCACCTCTTATCTGAAACTCCTGAGGAATCTGGCGTCGTTTTCGAAAAGGATCCTCATGTCGGGTATGCCGTATTTTATCATCGTGATGCGTTCGATACCCATGCCGAAAGCAAAGCCGCTGTATTCGTTGCTGTCTATGCCGCAGTTTTCAAGCACTTTGGGGTTGACCACGCCGGCGCCGAGCACTTCTATCCAGCCGGTGCCTTTGCAAAGTCTGCATCCCTTGCCGTGGCACTGTGAACAGGTGACGTCCACTTCCACGCTCGGCTCTGTAAACGGGAAATACGAAGGTCTGAACCTGATCTTCGTGTTCTTGTCGAACAGTTCCTTCGCAAACAGCGAAAGGATCCCCTTGAGGTCACAAAGCGTGATGTGCTTGTCCACGACGAGACCTTCGATCTGCTGGAACATAGGGCTGTGAGTCGCGTCGTCGTCCGGACGGTATACCTTGCCGGGTACGACGATCCTTATCGGCGGCTTTTTGTCAAGCATGGTCCTGACCTGAACGGGAGACGTATGCGTTCTGAGCAGCATTTCGTCGCCGAGGTAGAAGGTGTCCTGCATATCTCTCGCCGGATGGTCCTTGGGGATGTTGAGCGCCTGGAAATTGAAGAAATCCAGTTCGATCTCAGGCCCCTGAGCCACGGAAAAACCCAGAGAGGTAAATATATCAACGATCTCGTTCTTTACGAGCGTGCAAGGATGCAGACTGCCGTATCTGACGTCTGCCGGCTCGTAAGTCACGTCAATGCTCTCTTTGAGCATCTTTTCTTCTGTTTCTTTGGCTCTGAGAGTTTTTTCTCTGCTTTCCGCCGCGCCGGTGATCGCGTCTCTCGCCTCGTTGACGTATCCGCCGATGACAGGTCTCTGATCCGCCGGCACGTCTTTCATACCGCGGAGAAGCGCGGTAAGTTCACCGTTTTTGCCGAGATATCTGACCTTGACCTTGCTGAGATCCGCAATGCTCTCTGCCGCTTCGACCGCGGCGAGCGCTTCGCGCATAAGGTTCTCGATTTTTTCTTTCATAGATCCTCCGTTATAAAAAAAGAACGCCCCTTTTGCATTAGGGCGTTCTCACGCTGTACCACCTAAATTCGTCCGAATCTCACGGACCTCGTTGCGGCTATAACGCGCCACCGCAGTCTCCTACTCCGTTCAAAGACTGAGCTGACGGGCGAATTCCCTTGAAGCTGACCGAATCGCCCTTTCAGCGTACCGGGCGAAATCTCTGTCGGAAGCTTTGACAAGGCACGTTCCCGTGTCGTAGCTTTTCTAATATTCTACAATAAAAAAACGCTTACGGCAACTGTTTTGTGCCCGAAATATCGAAAACGCCCTGATTTTGCAGATAAAATTCCGGCACGTCGCCCACGATGACGTTTTCGCAAAGCACGAGCGAACTTTCGCAGAATACGTCTTTTGCGTACAGAGGAAGCACGACGTTTGCCGTCGCAACTATGTCTAAGTACAGAGTGTGCCTGACCTGGTTTATTCCCACAGACGTGAAATCCGAGCGGAAATTACATTCAGCGATACCCACGGTCTCCACTTCGATTTTCACGTCGCCGCCGCTGTCTCCGAGCAACATTATGCCGCTGAACGCACCGAGAGGCACGTTTGCGCCGTCTGTCCTGATAGACTGCATTTCGTCCAGCGCAACGGTGCTGATAAAGCTCATGACCGTGTTTACTTTCAGCATATCCACGCTGATCAGATTTATCCTGCCCTCGCCGTCGTAAGTCACCGTGACAAAATCCGAATACCCCAGCACAGACATTTCTTCTACCGTTTTCTGATAGGCGTTGTTCAGCGCGCGCACCGCTTCGCCGCGTATGGAATAATACGCCTTATCCGTAACGAGCGGAACGACGTTTGAACGCACGTAAACGCCTGCCGCCACAGCAATGGCAACGACCAATATGATCGCGATCACGATCTTTCTCTTTTTCCTTTTCTTCACGCAGACTACCACGTTATATTATATGCCGGCTTGAGAATAAGGAACACAAAAAAGGCGGCAACTGCCGCCTGAAAAGTCTTATGCGCTTTTGGGTTTTGACTTGGAGATCAAAGCGATCACGAATCCGAACAATATCGCCGCGCTGAGTCCTGCCGCCACTGCCGCAAGTCCGCCGGTACACGCCTGGTAAAGTCCTTGCTTCGCGCCTTCGATCGCGCCGGCGGCAAGCGATTTCCCGAAGCCGGTTATCGGGATCGTAATGCCCGCTTTTCCGAATTCTTCTATATGTCTGAACAATCCGACCGCTTCCAGAATCGCGCCCGCAAGCAGGAATGTCACAAGCACCCTGGCAGAGGTCATTTTAGTCTTGTTTATCATCACTTGTCCGATTGCGCAGACAAGCCCGCCAACGGCAAATACTTTCAGATAGGTCAGAAATATTTCCATAATCTCTCCATTTTACATTTCGATTGCAACGGCATGAGCGATCGCCGGAATACTCTCGCCCTGAAGCGAAGAGTCTTTTGACAGCATAGCGCCGGTCGGCACCAGAAGAATACTTTTGAGCCCGCCTTCTTTCATCGTTTTGTAAAGATAACTGCAAAACACCAGAGAACTGCACCCCGCGCCCGAGCCGCCCAGCCCGCATTTCTGTCTGTCCTTGAAGATCATACAGCCGCAGTCGTTTATTCTGTCTTTGACCGCTCCGAACTCCTTTTCAAGCATACTGCAAAGCAGTTCTCTGCCCAGTTTACCGAGGTCTCCCGTCACGATCAGATCGTAATAATCTGCGCCGACACCACGCTCCCTCAGATGCGCCGTGATCGTAGAATGAGTCGCCGGCACCATCGCCGCGCCCATGTTGTTCGGATCGTCCTGCCCGAGGTCTATCACCTTCCCAAGTGTGAAAGAGGTGATCACCGGGCATCTGTGCTTTGGCTTTTCGGTCGTCAGCAAAGCGCATCCGGCGCCCGTAACCGTTCTTTGCGCGGTCGGAGGCGGCTGTGTGCCCAGCTCAAGCGGGAAACGGTATTGCCTTTCTGCGGTTGCAAAATGCGAACTGGTACAACAGATCACTTTTTCCGCTCCGCCTTCAAGCAGAAGCGCACCTGTCGCAAGCGCCTGTCCGAACGTGGCGCACGCGCTGTACAGCCCGCAGAACGGGATGTCGAACTCGCGCGCAGAAAAACCGGACGGCACAAGCTGGTTCAGAAGATCGCCGCCTAATATAGCGTCTATTTCTTCCGCTTTGACTCCGGATGAAGTGAGAAGGCTTTCTATCGCGTGTTTTCTCAGCTTTATTTCCGCTTTTTCATGCGATTTACAGCCGAATTCGCTCTCGTCTATGACGTAATCGAAAAAGTCTCTGAGCCTGCCGTTCCCTTCGTCTACGCCCGCAATCGTAGCCGTATCTGAAATGTATATCTTCTTTTCGATAACGTAAGTCTGCCTGCCCTTTTTCATCAAAACAACCCTATCACGTAATAAATCACGCCTATCACGACAGAGGCGCATACGCCGGAAACGATGACCGGACCGGCGATGGAAAACATTTTTGCCATAAGTCCGAAAACTATCCCTTCCTTGTTGTACTCTATCGCCGGAGAAACAATCGAATTTGCAAAACCGGTGATCGGCAATACGGAGCCTGCGCCGGCATAGTAGCCGATCTTGTCGTATACGCCGAGCCCGGTAAGCAGACTGCCAAGAAAGATCATAACGACGCCGGTAAGCGCGCCTATCTTCTTGTCGTCAAAGCCGGGCAAAAGCGCGGTCAGCACGTCTGAGAACGCCTGTCCTATCATGCAGATGAGACCGCCTATCGCAAACGCGCATAAAATCGTTCTGCCTTCCTTAGTCCTGGGAGTCGCTTCTTTTACAAGTTCCGCATATTCTTTCTTGTCCATTGTCATGCACCTCTCCGCGCCTTTTCGCTATCGGAAAAACAGATTCTTTGTATTCGTTGTAACCTTCCCCGTGATTCAACATGCTTACCTCCGCATAATGTCGACCGTTTCCGGTTCATCCGTATTATTTGCCTTTGAGCCGATTTTATCCGTATGAGCAAAATAAAAGCGGCGCTTTTGCGCCGCCTGCGTCAAGCCAGGGCTTTTTTCATTTCACTTATTATTTTGCTCTCTATCCTGGAGACCTGAACCTGAGAAACTCCGAGGATCTTCGCGATCTCGCTCTGAGTCTTGTCTCTGAAATATCTGAGAACGATAACCGTCTTTTCCCGCTTGGGGAGCGTTTTTATGAAATCTTTGAGGATCATTTTGTCGATCTCGTCGTCGCCGCTTTCGCCAGTTGTCAGTTTGTCTATCACGCACTGAGAATTGTCGTCGTCATACTTTTCGTAAAGCGAGACCGGATACTTGCTGCTGTCCATCGCAAATACGACTTCCTGCGCGTCGATACCGAGCTTTTCGGCAAGATATTCGACCGTCGGCGCGTCGCCGTGCAACTGCTTGTACTCGCCGGTGATCTGCTGTATCTTCATTGAGACCGCCTTGAGCGAACGGCTGACCTTAATCGCGCCGTCGTCTCTGATGAAACGCTTTATCTCTCCCGCGATCATCGGTACCGCATACGTAGAAAAGCGCACGCCGAATGAGACGTCGAAATTGTTGATCGCTTTGACAAGGCCCATCGCTCCGAGCTGCAACAGATCGTCGTATTCGATCATTTTGTTGCGGTATCGCGCGACGATCGATTTGATCAGCGGCATATTGTTTACGATCAGCTTTTCTTTTGCGCTTTCGTCGCCGTTCTGAGCCGCAACGATAAGCGAGACAGTCTCCGTGTAATCCAGCATCAAGCTACCTCTTTCCCGATATTTTTCACCATTGTCACCGTCGTGCCTTTACCCGGCGTGGAATCCACGCGGATCTCGTCCATAAACGTACTCATAAGCGTAAAGCCCATACCGCTGCGCTCTTCATCCGGTTTAGTCGTGAAAAACGGTTCCATGGCTTTTTCTACGTTCTCGATGCCTTTTCCTCCGTCGCTGATGATTATTGACAATTTTCCGTCGTCTACACAGAGATCCAGATAAACGTAATTGCCTTCTTTGCCTTCGTAGCCGTGTATCACGCAGTTTGTGAACGCTTCTGAAACCGCGGTCTTAACATCGTCTATCTGTTCGACGGTCGGATCAAGCTCAAGGCAAAACGCGGCTACGGTGCTTCTGATGAAAGCGTCGTTGGCGATATCGGCGGTAATTTTTATATACAGTTTGTTCATATTGACCTCACAGATTGATTTTTTGAATGATTGAATAAATTCCAGCAAGCGAAAGGATCTTGTCCACCTGCGGATTGGGCGAAGAAATGTATATCCCGGCGCCCTTTCGTTTTAACGCTTTGTATCTTCCCAGCAATACGCCTATGCCGGTGCTGTCCATAAATTTCAGACGCGAAAAGTCGAAAACGAAGTTTCTGAAGTCGCCGCGCGCAATGCGGCTGTCCAGGGCTGTGCGTACGTTCGCCGCCGTATGTTCGTCCAGTTCCCCGTCGAAAGCGGCAATCACGCAGTCGCCGTTGTTTACCATACTAAGTTGCATTTTTGCTCTCCTTTTTAATAGTGAAAATATTATAAATCCGCAAAAATGACGAAAAATGCAACGTTTTTAATAAATATGAAATTTATTGACGAAATTAAAACCGTTTACGTAAACGCGTAAACGGCATCAAGAAAGTCTGAAAAAAATAAGCTCTCTCTTTACGAGGGAGCTGTTTATCAGATAATATACACGTCAGTTTTTTGAAGCGCATTCAGTAACCGAGACTCTGAATTTGCTTCCGTTTTTAAATTCTATTTCAAAATCGTTTTTGTCTCTTTTCACGTCGCATATAAACAGTTCTTTAAACGCAACATGCAGTTCGTCGCAGAAATCGTTCAACGTTTCGTAGTCCGATGAATATTGATAATTTTCTCTGTCTTTGTTGTCCATACTTACATTATACATATTGTTATTAGTAAACACAAGTATTTTTTACATAAGATTGTAATAATCTACTTGAAAATATATTTTTTGGGTAGCTTATGAATAGAATAGCTTATTTTTCCGAAAATTTAAAAGATATGCTGATCGAAAGAGATATCACAGTTGCCGAATTGTCGCAACAAAGCGGCGTCAACGTCTCCAGAATATACGACTATCTGTCGGGCAAAGCTCCTGCTACTCACAACGCGATCAAAATCGCACGTGTCTTAAAATGCACTTTGGACTTTCTTTTCGGTTTTGACGCTCAATACGAAAAATGCGCCGATTACACCCTTTCTTCAAACTGTACAATAAGATTCAGAGAGGCTGTAGAAAACAGCGGCAAATCAAGATATCGTATAGCTAAGGATATGGGAATAACACAAACGCAGCTCTCTAATTGGTATCTCGGTAAGCAAACGCCCAAACTGATAAGCTTAATTGATTTAGCCGATTACTTTAACTGCTCTCTCGATTATCTTGTCGGCAGATAACTGAAAACTTCTATAATTTTTATCGTAAACGGTTTTACTTAATATCCGAATAAAACGGATAACTCGTCTTGTCCGCTTCCGTTATCTCTCTTTTGACCTTGCAGGGAACGCCGACCGCGACTACGTTCGCAGGTATAGGCTTAGTTACCACGCTTCCCGCGCCTATGACCGTATTGTCGTCTATCGTAACTCCGCCCAGGATTATGCTTCCCGTACCTATCCAGACGTTGTTTCCTACCGTTATCGACTTTGCTATCTCAACGCCCTTTTTGCGTAGTTCGGGATCTAT
>CALWKT010000109.1 GCA_944381335.1 uncultured Christensenellaceae bacterium | reverse complement strand
AGTCCGACCTCTTTGCACATTTCATTTACCGTCTTGCCGTCCTTTGACAAAACGACCGTGATCTTTCCGTTTTTCAGTTCTTTCCCGACGGCGGCAAGCTTGACTTCAGTCTCAAATTCCGCGCTGTCAAAAGTATCGTTTAATCTACACGTAGTCTTAAAATCCGCTATCTGAGCCTTGGGCTTGTAAATCAGATGAACGCTTCTGAAAATACCCGAGAGTCGCCACATGTCCTGGTCTTCGAGGTAGCTCCCCGTGCAATAACGGTAGACTGTCGCCGCGAGTTTGTTCTCCCCTTCTCTGACAAGCCCGGTGATCTCGTATTCCTGGAAATCGAACGTGTCTTCGCTGTAACCGACAAACTGCCCGTTCACGTATATGTCGGCGCAGCTGTTTATGCCGCCGAAACGGATGAACACACGCTTGTCCGTCTTTTCCACGTTGAACGTGGTGACGTAACAGCCGACCGTGTTCAGCTTGTCCTTTATATGCGGCACTTTCAGCAGATTGTTCTGCTCCAACGCATAAGGATAAATATAGTTGGTGTATATCGGGGTGTCGTAGCCCTCTGTCTGCCATTCCGACGGCACCTTTATTTCACCGAAAGACGAAAGGTCCGCGCCTTCTTTTTCGTATCCTGCCGGTATTTCTGAAGGATCTTTGCAGAATGCGAATTTCCAGTTGCCGTCCAGACAGACTGCCGTCTCTTTTCCGTTTTCGTCGAACGGAAAGCCGCAGGCGTAACGCCTCACCGCGTTTATCTCAGTCACGTTCACGTCAGCATAATGAGGTTTCATAAATTCTCTCCTTGCATGTACTGATAAAATTATAATCCCGCACCTACGCTTTTGTCAATTCAGGTCCGCTTTCACGCTCATTTTCTCCACTCGCATGCACAAAACTTGCTATTTAAAAAACGTTTGTATTATCGCGCGAGTTATGATATAATAGTGACTATGAAAAAAACGGCTATTGTTTTAACTCTTTGTCTGCTTTGCGTTGCGCTTGCCGCGACCGCGGTCTTTTATCCCGCAGGAAACGCCGCCGCAGACGAAATAAAGATATATCCCGACGAGACGTCACAGTATGCCGCATTCGGCGACGCGATCGCGTATACTGCCGACAACAGGCTCTTCGTCGCGTCGGAAAAAGGTGTATCCGCCGGCGTGTATTACGACGGAAAATGTCTGGGGATCGTCATGAACGGCGAGTACGTATTCATGCTGACTGCCGTCTCCAAAGAAACGAGCGCAAATATCAATTTCAAGGCTTACCGTTACGACGCGGAAAAGCCGTCCGTGGACGCAGGGATTGAAGCGCTCAGCCTTTTCGGAGTTTCCGACCAGGATATCAAGAACAACAAATACTGGGTCAACGCCACTTCAGCGGGTCTGGGCGGCTACGACCTGCTCTACTCGGACGGCGAGAATCTGTACTGCGCTGTCAGCGCTTCTTCGCATTACGGAGACGACGCGCTTTTCGGCAACGACTCTCTCTTTTCCGGGACCTACGGAAAAAGCGGCTGGAACTGGACGACAAACCTCGACCTATCCTGTGCGACGGACTTCATCGTAGCCGACGGCAATATTGTCTATATAGCCGATTCTTCTCTTTACGAGACTGAAGACGAGAACTACTCCAGCCCCGCTCTCAGGCTGAATTCCCTGAAATGCAACTCGATCGCTTACCATAACGGCGTGATATACGTTTCCGCTTCCGACGGGATATACAAAGTCAATCCTTCCGGTTACAGCTTTAAATCTCTGACAAGCGACACCTTTGACGGCAGGATCAGGATCCTCGGAGGCGACGGCGTGACATATCTGCTCGCTCAAGACGTTTCCGGCAAGTGTATCAAACAGTACGTGATAAACGGCTCCTCTTACGAAAGCGTTTCTCTGACCTACTTCAACGTCTTCGACGGCGTGATCTATCAGGATCCGACGACTTACGACCTTGTCAGAGTGGGAAAAGCGACCAGGGATACCCAGGCATATTTCTCGCCGAAAAATCTCAAGACGGAGTTTTCTCTGACAAGCGGCGAATACGTGCTCGCCCTTGCAAAGCAGGACGGCTATTATTACGTCAGGAACGAAGCGGGCGACGTCGCTTACGTCAAAGAAAGCGACCTGACTCTCCTCAGCGCGAGCGAAGATACCGCCGTGGGGAAATACGGTCAGGCAATGCATGACAACACGTCGGTCTATCTGTATCCTTACGAATCGGACGACGTTGTGGCTACGGTCGGCATAGACGACCTTCTCATCGTCGTGGACAACGTGGCAGACGACGGCGGCAATCACGTCTGGGGCTGGTACAAGGTCTGCATCGTCGGCGAGGACGGCACTCTGACTTACGGATATCTGCAAAAGGAATACCTGAGCAAATACACCAACTTCAAGCTCCCGTCGTTCTCTACAGACGCGACCGTCTCGGCAGGTTCTCTCGGCGGCATAATCAACGTATACCTGCTTCCCGACGAAGAATCCGAAGTGCTCGGAAGTCTGACGGACGGCGACAAGATCACTCTTGCGCAGGAAAAACTGGATTCCTCCGAGGAGTGGACCAAGATAGTATACAACGACATGGTGGGCTACGTAAAGACGGCAAATCTGATCACGAAAGGCATCACTCCCCTGCAGATAACGCTGATCGTCGTGTTCTCCGTCGTGATAGTTGCCACAGCGATAGTTATAGTACTCGTCGTCAAAAAGCGAAACGCTCAGAGGTTCGATTACTGACGACTGACAATTTACGGAAAAAACTCAAAACGAGGAATTTTTATATGAAAGCTACAATGACTCAACAGATCCTGGCAAAAAAGCTCGGGATCAAGGCTACGGATCCGTCTCTTAAACCGGGCAATCTCGTACTGGTCGAAGCGGACACCGCGCTTTCCAACGACGTGACCGCGCCCGTCGCAATCGACGTATTCAACAAAAGCGGCTGCGCGCTCTGCGACGCGAAAAAAGTCACATTCGTGCTCGACCACTTCACTCCCAACCGCGACATACAGTCTGCAAAACAGTGCAAGATAATCCGCGATTTCGCACGTGAAAAAGGCGTCGAAAACTTCTTCGACGTCGGTTCTATGGGCATCGAACACGCTCTGCTTCCCGAAAAAGGCATCGCTAAACCCTGGGACGTCATCATCGGCGCAGCCAGCCACACCTGCACTTACGGCGCGCTCGGCGCGTTCTCCACGGGCGTCGGAAGCACCGATATCGCAGGAATAATGATGAGCGGAAAAATCTGGCTCAAAGTGCCCTCTGCGATCAGGTTCAACCTCGTCGGCAAGCCCTCCCCCGCGATCAGCGGCAAGGACGTGATACTGTATATCATCGGCAAGATCGGCGTGGACGGCGCGTTGTACAAGTCTATCGAATTTGCAGGCGAAGGCGTAAAGTACATGACGGCGGACGACCGCTTCACGATATGCAACATGGCGATCGAGTGCGGCGCGAAAAACGGCGTGTTCCCGATCGACGAGACGACGGACGCATACACGAAAGAATCGTGCGGTAAAACGTTCGACCGCTTCGAGACTCCGGACGACGACGCGTACGAGCAGACGATCGACATCGATCTCTCCTCAATACGTCCGATAGTGGCGAAGCCGCATCTGCCCAGCAACACCCGGTTCGTCGACGAACTATATGAGGAGATAAAGATAGATCAGGTCGTCATAGGCAGCTGCACCAACGGCAGGCTCAGCGATCTGGCTCAGGCGGCAAAGGTGCTCGAAGGCAGACACGTGAACCCCAACGTGCGCACGATAGTCATTCCCGCAACGAACAAGATATATCTCGAGGCGCTCGAAAAGGGCTATATCTCAACTTTCATTAAAGGCGGAGCGATCGTCTCCACCCCGACCTGCGGACCCTGCCTGGGCGGTCACATGGGCATACTCGCAAGCGGCGAAGTCGCGATCACGACGACCAACCGCAACTTCATCGGCAGAATGGGCGCAAAAGACAGCT
>CALWKT010000108.1 GCA_944381335.1 uncultured Christensenellaceae bacterium | reverse complement strand
CCAGCGAGAACTTGCCCAGCATATCAACCACACCCACGTCGTGAGCGGAATTCTTTCTGCCCTCGACCAGCGCGAGCAGTACGTTCCCGGCAAAATGAGTGCCGCATTTTTCGTTGAGGATATCCTTGTCCATTACGATCAGAGACGGGATCCTGTAAGCGGAATAACCGTCTGTCTTGCCTTCGAACAGGAGGTACGGAGCCCCGTCCGTATTGTGGAACTTCCCGTACTTCTGATTCCTTGCCCATGCGGCGCCGACCAGCATCGTAAGGAGTACCGTGCACGAGATCACCGCCGAAAGCACGTATGCTTTGGTGATAATCGCAACGAGCGCGGCGATCAGCATGAATACCGCGCCGACGATCAGCAATATCATATTCATCGTATTAAGCACAACGGGTTGGAAAAGATCAAGCACCAACCCTTTGAGGATCAGGTAAACGAGGAACGCGACGCCGAGCACAAGCAATACGATCGAACATATCAGCGCGTCTGTACCGGACGGCACTTCAAGCAGAGTCACGATCAGTCCGACAACAGGAAGCACCGCAAGCGCGCCGCAGAACAATCCCGTCATTGCCGTTGACGAGAAGAAAAGCCCGTCGTTGAATATCAGGAACATAAAGACTGCGACGGAAAGCGCCAGAAAAGCTATCGCGGTGACTATAAAAGTCCAGATATTGTCAAAGCACACGTCTGCGAAAACCGCGCACAATACGATCGCGGCGATCAGCACCGCGCAAAAAACCGCAAAGACCGCGAGCTGTGGAGCGTGTTTTTTATCAAACATAATTCCTCCTTGTCGGCATAAAAAGCCTCTGTTGCGTCTTTAAGACGCTCCGTTAATATTATTCTATCATATTAAAACCCCGATTGTCCAAAAATATCTCCGTTTAGTGTATTTTTTATCTGCCCGACGTAAAAACACGCTCGACAACGCCGTTTTTTTGCACATTGACAGCGCTCGCGCGCCATGTTATAATGAGTTCAGGAAGTCATGAGGAGGAAAACCGTGAAAAAATTACTTGCGGTCGCGTTTGCGACGATTCTGATTGCGTCTTTTGTCCTCGCTTTTGTCGCCTGCGACGGAAACGAGCCGGCGCCCGATCCTTACGACGGCTATCTTGTCATCGACGTTATGAGTTTCAACATCAGGATGGACGCAATAATAGATTTCGGCGATATGAACTGGTCGTCGTCACGTTCCGCGCTTGTGACCGATTACATAAAAAGCAGCGGCGCCAACGTCATATGCCTCCAGGAAGTCTGTCAGAACCAGTATGAAGACATATGCGACGCGGTAGGAGACATATACTCGGTGGTATATTACAAACGCGAATCGGGTTATAATCCCGAAGGACTCGCGATACTTTATTCAGACGAATACGAACTCGTCGAAAGCGACCGCTTCTGGCTCAGTTCCACTCCGGATGTGGAATCGAAAGACTGGGGCGCCGCCAATAAACGCATCAGCGTGAACACAGTTCTCAAGCACAAGGGCTCCGGTCTCGTATTCAATCTGTTTACCGTACATCTGGACCACATCAGCGAACTTTCGCGCGAAAACGGGCTTGCCCTCATTCTCGAAAAGGCGGCGGAGTACGATTACCCCGCAATACTCGCCGGCGACTTCAACACAAACGAAAACAGCGCCTGCTATGCGGTGATCTCTGAAAAAATGCAGGACTGCCGCAAAGTCGCGTCAGTTACGGACAGCGGGCTGACATACCAGAATTACGGATACATCACGGAAACGCCTGAAAGCCTTCCCATTGATTTCTGCTTTGCAGACAACGCGTTCAAAGTGTTTGAATTCGATATTAAAGACGAAGTCTCTCCGGGCGGGATATATTACTCGGATCATTACGCAATAAGCGCCAGACTCGGCTTGAAACCCCCGCAGGACGACGCGGCTGAATGATTAAAACGCCTGCGTCCGTTTCCCGAAACTTTCAGAAAGCGCCGGTCGGAACCAACGCGTACTGCATAAACATAAGAAAAAGCACGCCTTTTCAGACGCGCTTTATTTCGTCGGGATCAGCGGTATCTTATCTTGAAGACCGCCTTTTTGACCTTTTTACAGCCCGAGCTGTCGTCGCGCACGCTGGGAGCGTGTCCCTCTCCCGGCATGAACATGCACCAATCGCCCGGCTTCATTGTCACAAACGCGAAAGGTCCGCTCCATATCGCGATGTCCTTTTCCTCGGAATACGCCGTCTCCTCAGTCAGCTCCCCAATCGGAACCCCCATGAGTTCCTCACCTTCAAGTATCAGTTGAATGTCGGCGTAATGCGCGTGCGTTTCCGCAGTCGCGCCCTCCTTCGGTCTCGGCTCGTAAGTCATAACGTTCACGTATACCCCGTCCGCAAGATCTGTTCTGCCCATCGGGAGTTCTTCGCCCGATTTTGCTTTTTTCATGCACAACGCGACCTTTTCGTCTATCTCGTCGTAAAACGTATCGGATAATCTTGAATATATCATATCTCTCCTTATTCTTCGGGCGCGAAAGTCGCCTCGAGTTTTTCGGTGAAGCGCTGTACGTCGTCCATATTGTCGAATCTGTACGCAACGTATTCCGTCTTCGCGTTCTGGATCGTACAGATGAATTTCTTCTCGTCGTCATAATCGTACTGAGGAAGGTTCGCGTCTTTAAGGATCGCCATGACCACCGCCTGCTCCCTGGGCAGGAACATGATCTTAGCGTACGTCACGTTGCCGACGCGGTAGCTGTAAGACCCTTGCAACTGCTCCACTTCTCTGACCACGTTCGCGCAGTCGTCCAGCACCGTGATGAGACTTGGCACGAGTTCGCATAGCGCTTCCGCCACCCTGGTGTACCTCTCTCCCCACTCCTCTGTGTTGAAACCGCGCAGATTTCTGACCTTGGAATAAGCGATATCGTTCTCGCCGTTCACGTCGCCCTCGGTAAGCATCAGCCTGGAAGGAAGCGCGAAAGCGCCTTCGTTTTCGTCGACGATCCCTCCCGCGATCAGCCTGCGGTATGTAAGGAACCCGAAATTCAGCCTTTCCTTATACCACGTCTCGCCTATGAGTTCGGGCAGCACCGGGTCGTCGTCGAACGGCGGCTTGTCCAGGTGCTTATCCCCGGTCAGCGCAACGAAATAATACCCCGCGGCGCCCGCAAGCGTCTGTCTGCAATAGGTGACAAGTCTGCCCTTGTTGAGCTTTCTCATCTTGTCTCCGCAAGGCGGCATTTTGACGTCCACAATGCGCAGATAATCCTTGGGATTGCACTTCAACGCCTCTTTGAATCTCCATTTCAGCGCGAGCTGTACGTTGAGACTGCCTGCGTCCGCATAGCTTTCTTTTGTCGTGACGGCGTTTTTATACTCCACCACTTTCGCCTCCGTAAAGACGACGTATTTTGCCTCTGAAGTGTAGGCGACGATTATCAGATCCGGGCTGCCGAATTCCCCCAGAGAAAACTCGACGAGATATTCGCATCTGACCACGTTGTCGATAAACGACGGCGCGTCTCCCACCCATTGGATCTGCTTGAGCAGCGCGTTCGGAGCCTTGTCCGCATTGTCTAAAAGTATGCCGTTTACGAGTCCTCTTTCCCCGTAAAGATAGACGTTGTCCATAATTTCCTCCTTCGCAACATCCGTTGCTCCTTCATACTTTAATTAGACCCCCAAAACTATTCTTTGTCAATAGCGACCCGCAAAATTTTACATATTTTTACACAAGTACGCGTCGCGCGTAAATAAAAAAGAAACCGCCCGAAGGCGGTTCCAATTTAAATTTCTTAAACGTTTTTCAGTCGTTTTTCTCAATACGTGTCGCAAAAATCACTTCGCATAAAGTTCTACGCTTCTCAGAACGGGCACGCTTCTCGACTGTTTTATGACGACCCTGACGACGTCGCTTTCGGGTGCGTTCTCGAACATCAGTATCCTGCGGTTGCCGATCACGGTGCTGTCTCCGATCAGCTTCCATTTTCCGTCGCTTCTGACCCACACTTCGAACAGTTCGACTCTCTGAGAATATCTCAGATCTTCCCTGAGATCTATCCTTCCGAGACTTGCCGGCTCGTCCAGATAGAAGTCGAGAATGTATTCGTTTGAAGCGAATGTGTAGCCGTCTCTTTCTGTGTTGAGAAGCGCGGTAAGTCCGCTCTTTTCGGTCATCGTCTCGTTGTCGCCCACCTCGACTCCGGTTACGTCGATCTTGTTCGCCGTAGTCGCGGCGATCGCTTCGCCGAACTCTTTGAGAACTTTGACGTCCTTGTCGGCGATCAGCCCGTCCTTGTTCGGAGGAACGTTCAGAAGAAGACTGCTGTTGCCTCCGACGGACGTGAAGTATATCTGCATCAGGTGTTCGAGGGTCTTGGGGCTCTGATACCAGTGATAGAACCACCCTTTCCTTATGCTGACGTCCACTTCTGCGGGATAGAACGCGAGATCTTTGTAATTCTCGAGAAGTTCTCTGCTTCCTCTGTCAGCCGCTTCCGCGCTGACTGACTGAAGCTCGTCCGCGCCGTCCTCGCTGGTCTGGAAATGCTCGGTGGACGCATTGGACATGCTGACCACGCTCCACTCGCTTTCACGCGCAATGCCGGCTTCGTTGCCAACCCATCTGACGTCGCTGCCCTGGATCGCCGTTACGCAACCGGGCTGAAGATCGTTGATCAGCTGTTCGTAGCCTTCCATATCGTACTCGAACCCCGGCTCAATGTCTGCGTCTTCGCCGCGCGCGCCGTCCTTCCATACGCAGAATAACTCGCCGTAATAGCAGCAAAGCAGTTCTCTGAGCTGTTCTTTATAAAAATCG
>CALWKT010000107.1 GCA_944381335.1 uncultured Christensenellaceae bacterium | reverse complement strand
TTCAAAAAGACTCACTGAAAATCATCGCCTGAGGTAGCATCAGTTTCAAACCTTGTTTCTTGTATCTGACTACATAACGTAAAGCTTCACAATGTACCTGTAACTGTTATAAGCTTCTTTGACCGTAACAAGCATCAACTCTCGATAGCCGACCATTGCTCCCGGTCACACCGGGACGGAAATTTGCCGCTTTAAACCTTGTTCGTATTATTCCGGTCCGGTATGCCGCATGTAATACGCCTGAGGGATTCACGGTACCATTCGCCTGAATGTTACTCATGTGTAATGCACTTGTGGATTTCACTGCGCTGTTCGCCTGCATATTCCGCATATGTAGTTTGCCTGAGGATTTCCCTGTGCATTTCACCTGTGTGTTGCTCATATGTGGTGCGTCTGAGGATTCCACTGTGCGTTTAATTTGCGTGTTACTCATGTGTGGTTTGCCTGCATATTCCCACTTTGCCGTACTAATAATTTAGTATGAATAGTTGTGTAACTAATATTTTAGTAAATCAATAATTTATTTCTCTTTTTCAGTAAATATTTAGTATTGAAGAAATATGTTGGTATGCAGTCACCGACTGACAGGATAGACAAAACGCGGATTTTTTTCAAGCTCCTTGAGAAACTTATTCGCGTAATATTTCGCCATTTCAAGATTCTGCTCAAGGTAATTGCCGCATTCGTCCGCCTTCGCGCCGGGGATCTCCCCTTCAAAACCGACGATAAACTCAAACGCGCCCTTCACGTACTTTGAGATCTGTTCGGGCGTCGGCTCGTCGAATACGAGAAGATAGAACCCCGTCCGGCATCCCATGGGTCCGAAATATACGACGTCGTCCTTTATTTCGCAATTCCTCAGCCACGTCGCCGCCAGATGCTCTATCGTGTGGAGCGCAGGCTGATCCATGACCGGCTCAACGTTGGGCGCGGTCACTCTCAAGTCGAACGTGGACACGGTAACGCCGTCTTTTCTGTCCTTTCTTGACAGATAGATGCCCGGCAAAAGTTTTGTGTGGTCGACGCAAAAACTGGCTATTTTCTGCATAACGCAATTCTCCTTATGCGCGCCTGAGGCGCGACTGTCTCTGACGGCAAAGCGTTTACGCCGCGTTTTTATGCTTTAGCGATACCGTCCATTTTTAAACTTCTTTTTACTTGCCCGGCGCTTCGCCGGACAAGCGACGGCGCCTTTCTGTCTCCGTTGCGGCTTTAAAAATATATTTTTCGCTTCAAAAGCCTCGGCGGACCGCGGCGTTTTTCAGATCATCAGCATCTTGTCGCTCTCTATCTTGAACTTTTCGAGAAGCTGTGCGACCGTGAGGTTTTTCTTCTCCTCTCCCTTGACGTCGTAGATGATGTTGCCCTCGTTCATCATGATGAGGCGGTTGCCGTAGCGGATCGCGTCTTTCATGTTGTGGGTGATCATTATCGTCGTCAGATTGTTCATGCCCGTCAGTTCTTCGGTGACAGACAACACCTTTTCAGCCGTCTTGGGGTCAAGCGCCGCTGTGTGTTCGTCGAGAAGAAGCAGCTTGGGCTTCTTCATCGTCGCCATAAGAAGGGTCAGCGCCTGCCTCTGCCCGCCAGAAAGAAGTCCGACCTTGGCGGTCATTCTGTCTTCAAGCCCGAGCCCGAGCAACTTGAGCTGGCTCTTGTATTCGACTTTTTCTCTGTGAGTCACGCCCCACGAAAGCCCTCTGAACTTGCCTCTGCGGTACGCAAGCGCCAGATTTTCCTGAATCTCCATGTTCGCCGCAGTGCCGGTCATCGGGTCCTGGAACACTCTGCCGAGGTATTTCGCCCTCTTGTGTTCCTTGAGACGGGTGACGTTCTTGCCGTCAAGCTCGATCGTACCTTCTTCAGGTATATATACGCCCGCGATAAGGTTGAGAAGGGTGGATTTTCCCGCGCCGTTGCCGCCGATGACGGTGATGAAATCGCCTTCTTCGACTTCGAGCGAAAGATTGATTATCGCTTTCTTTTCGTTCACCGTGCCGATATTGAAGGTCTTGGACACGTTTTTAATGCTGAGCATACTCATTTGTCCTCACCTCCCACCTGAGCGACCGAAAAAGCTTCACTCTTTTCCTCCGCTTCTTCAAGATCCTTTGAACCGTATTTTTCAACGAATTTTTCTTTATTCCTGACCAGCCTTGCGTGCAGTTTTCTGACAGTCTTTTCGTCAGTGCAGGTTTTCAGCTGTTCTGTCAGCGAATTTATGGAGGCGAGCAAAGCCACTCGTTCGGCTTCTTTTTTCACCGCCTTATTTTCGTCGCGCTTCTTAGCGTATTCGGCATATTTCGGATACTTTGCTATCAGATAGTTGTCCGCCTTTTTCGCAGTTTTGATAAAGAAAGTCTTTATCGTGGGCAGGCAAAGCGCTATGACGACGAGCACCGCCGTGCTGAGTTTGATATATTCGGTCGGCAGACCCACATAATATACGAGCGCGTAAATTATGCGGTAAATGATACTGCCTATCACCACGCCCGTCAGCGTAACCGCAAAGTTGCTGTTCGACGGGATTATCGTCTCTCCGATTATGACCGCCGCAAGTCCGGCAACGATCGCGCCCTGACCGGTGGTCCAGCTTGCCGTGCCCTGCTCCTGCGCTACGAGAGCGCCCGAAAGCGCGATAAGCGCGTTGGACAGCACAAGCCCGATTATCTTGGTATTGTCGGTGTTGATGCCCTGCGCGCGGCACATCTTTTCGTTCGCTCCGGTCGCGCGGATGGCGCTGCCGATCTCGGTGCCGAAAAACCAGTAGCACGCTCCGATGACTGCCACTATGCAGATCGCGCCCATGATCAGGATGCTGTATCTGCTCATCATGTTGCCGAACACGGTGTAAAATACGGGCACGTTCAGAAGACCGATCGCCGCCTTGTTATCCATCGTGATGAGAGTCACCGAATACAGCGCGGTCAGCGTGATTATGCCCGAAAGTATCGGGGCAATTTTGAGTTTGGTGTGCAGAAGCGCCGTAACCAGCCCGCATCCCGCACCTGCCAATAAAGCAATAAAGCACGCGGTGATGCCGTGCCAGCCGCTGTTCTGTATCAGCGCCGCCGCCACAGCTCCGCCGAGTGCGAAACTGCCTTCACAAGTCAAATCGGCAAAATCGAGAAGCCTGTAGGTGATATAGACGCCGATCGCCATCACGCCCCACAAAAGCCCCTGATTCAAGCCGCCAAGTAATACTGTTGTCATTATGTTTCATCCTGCCCCTCCCCGCCCTGAGGACGGAGAGGGAATGTATTTTTTATTGCGCCTTGTCGATAACGCTCTGAGGAATCGTAAATCCGATGGAATTTGCGATCTCTTCGTTCACAACGTAAGTGAAGTCGGTCGTCTGGCTTGCCACAGGGATATCCTTTGCGGTCTTTTCGCCCATAAGGATCTGGAACGCCTGCTGAGCCGCAAGTTTGCCGAGATAGGAATAATCAACGCTGAGCGTAGCCACGCCGCAAAGCTTGGCCATGCCGCTTTCGCCGCAGACGATGGGGAGCTTGACGTTCTGGTTGATATTCTGAGAATTGACTGCCGCCGCGTTTGCCGCAAGCACGTTGTCGGTGGGCAGATATACGATATCCGCGCCCTTGTTCTTCAGCGAAGTCAGCGCGTTGCCGATGTTGTCCACGCCGTCGATGGATTCCGAAACGAACGCGATGCCCTTTTCTTCGCAAGCGTCCTTGACCGCGTCCTTCTGAACGACGGAGTTGGTCTCCTTGCTGACATAAAGCACGCCGATGGTCAGATCTTCGCTGCCGCCCATGAGTTCGACCATCAGGTCTACCTGCTGAGCGATCGGGTTGATGTCGGACACGCCGGTGACGTAGTTGGACTGTCCTTCCAGCTTGTCAACGAGTTTTGCGTCAACGGGATCGGTGACCGCATTGAACATGACGGGGATGTGATAGTCCTTCGCCTTGTTGACCGCGGTCTGAGAAGAAGCGGTCGCGATCGAATAGATCAGATCGACGTCCTTTGCGATAAAGTTGTCGATGATCGAGCTGTTGTTCGCGTCCTCGCCCTGAGCGTTGCCCTTTTCAAAGGTAACGGTCTTGCCCTCGGCTTCAAGAAGCTTGGTCAGCTCTTCGCAGAAAGCGTTTTTCGCCTGATCGAGCGCGTCATGCGGAGCAAGCTGGATCACGCCTACCTTGTAAGAGGTCTTTGCCGCATATTCCGCTTTCTGCGCTTCGTAGTCGAAGGTGTCGGTGCAGGCGACCGCCAGGAAACAGCCGGTGACGGCTATGACGAGCGCCAGAGTCAAAATCATAATTTTCTTCATAATTCTCTCCTTCCGTATTCACGGATTTTTGAATATTGGAAATATTATAGCATATATAAAGAATAAATTAAAAGAGTTTTTTGAATTTTTTGTCGTATATTTGAATATTTTACAAAAAATGCGCATAAACAATCTTTTTCAGCCCTTTCCGATGAAAAAATCCGCCCCGGACTCTCCGTGGCGGACGATTTTTTCTGAATAAACACAAATAAAAATGAATAATTATGCGCGCTTGCGTTTCTTTGCCTTCTTCACCGCGTCCACAACGGGCGCAAGTTCCGGGCAGTCGGCTTCCTCTATCTTCCCTTCGTCGCACAGTTTTGCAAATCCGGGATTGATCGGAAGTCTCGCAAGAAGCTTCACGCCGTACTTCGCGCAGACCTCCTCCGCTCTTGACTCTCCGTAGATGTAATGTTTCTTTCCGCAGCCGTCGCAGACAAAGTAACTCATGTTTTCGACCACGCCGAGCACGGGGATGTCCATCATGGCAGCCATCTTCATCGCCTTGGCGACGATCATCGAAACGAGTTCCTGAGGAGAAGTGACGATTATTATGCCGTCAACGGGCAGGCTCTGGAACACAGTCAGCGGCACGTCGCCCGTGCCGGGAGGCATGTCCACAACCATGTAATCCACGTCGCCCCAGTCGACGTCCGTCCAGAACTGCTGGACCATGTTGGCAATCAGCGGACCTCTCCATATCACCGGGTCGTCTTCGTTTGCCAGCATCATGTTGACGGATATCAGTTTTGATCCGCCCTTCGTCATCGCGGGAACGATCATCTCGCCGTTACCGTACGCCTTGGCGGTCACGCCGAACACTTTGCCCATCGAAGGTCCGGTCACGTCGGCATCCAATATCGCGGTCTTTGCGCCTTCTTTTCCGAGCGCACTCGCGGTCAGCGCGCTGACGAGGGATTTTCCCACGCCGCCCTTACCGCTCACCACGGCTATGACTTTCTTTACGTTTTTTGCACCGTTCTTTTTTTGTTCTTCCTTGCGCTCGCCGCAACTTGCCGAGGAGCAGGACGAACAGTCATGATTACACTCCATATTGCCTCCGTGAAAGAAGCGCTACGCCTCTTTCGGTTATTCATTTCAACACGGATTTTACTTGCCCGTGTTTGTTTTCTATATTATAACGAAATTGCCCGGCGTGATGAACAGCCAGCTGATCGCCGCAAGTATCACGGCTATCACCACCTGGTGAAACACATACACCCAGATCGCGATCCTGCCCCAGAAGTCAAACGGCGCGTGCCAGTTGTATTCTCCCAGCCACGGCAGAAGCGAGCGCTTTTTCGGATAAAGCAGAGGCGCGACGCCTGCGCCTATCAGCATATAGCCCACCGACGGAAAGATCGGGTAATAATCTGCCGAATAGAAGGTCCTCGAGTCTCCGAGCATCCACTCGCCTATGAAGAACCAGTCGTTGTTCTCCGCAAAAGCCTGCTCGTCCACCGCATGGCGCGCGGAACAGAATTCGTTTATTATTATTATCATTATTCCGACGGCAAGACATATCACCGCGGTGCGCCACGCGTCTTTGCGCGCAATGTAGTTTATCAGTACCCACAGAAGTATCGCGACCGCGAACATGTGAAGTATGCCGAATTTGATGGGCATATCAAGGAACGTCGTGACCGCGGTGATCAGCAACGCGAACACGGCAACCTCTATGCCGCGCTTCAGGTTGCTCCTTGAAAAAGAACAGGAGATGCCGCAAAGAAGGGCGAATATCCAGACGACGATATCGCGGGTGACCAGCCTCAGAGGGCTTTCCGCATATACAAGCGCGCGTTCGTACAGTCCGATGAAGAAATCGGTGCCCTGCACCGCCGCCCACTCTTTGCCGAAGATGTCGCCGATGTCGAACATGAAATGGTC
>CALWKT010000106.1 GCA_944381335.1 uncultured Christensenellaceae bacterium | reverse complement strand
GAGCGATAGAACACGTCAAAGCTTACGACAACGCGATAAAAGCCGTGGTTGAGTACGCCGAAAGGATAGGCAATACGATAGTCATCGTGACAGCTGACCACGAGACGGGCGGTCTGCAGTACAACGGAGAAACTGCGGATCGGCTTTCAGACGATATGTATACTAAAGGAAGCCATTCAAAAGCCGACGTGCCGTTCTACGTGTTCGGGGATATAGACTTCGATCTGTCTGAGATAACGGACAACACGCTGATCGCCAAGCTGTGTCAGGCGGTGATTTCTGCGGGTACAAAATGAAGATAAACGGCAATGATTTGAATTGAGCTTGCCTGAATTTCTTATCCCGACCGGTCACGGGGCTGTGCCGATGAAGCCGGCATTGTGACGGACGGGCTTGCAGATCGTGCCGGAAGAATGACAAGCGGATCTGCAGATTTCAAAAATATAAGCGGAGAGTTTTCTCCGCTTTTTTTGCCGGGTTCTCACGGCTCAGACCTTTCAGACCTCCTGCGGTTTTTCTGCTTTTGAGCGACGTTTTCCCGCTCCGGCGTTTCTGTATTCGGCAGGAGTCATGCCCGTTTCGCGTTTGAAAAGTTTGGAAAAATGAGTGCGGTCAGTGAAACACAGCCTCTCTGCGATGTCGTCTGCCGAAGAATCCGAGGAGGAAAGCATATTTTTTGCCATTTCGATCTTTACGGAAAGGTAATACTGGTACGGAGTCTTGCCGAATTGCGCTTGAGAACGCCTGTCAATGCCGGAACAGACATGCCGAAATGTTCCGCAAAATCGTGTACGTCGAGCTTGTCATACATGTGAGAGACTATATATTCTTCGAATTTGTTGGATGACGCGCCCGGCTTTATTCTGCCCGTCTGAGTCGTGCTGAGCGAGTTTTTGACGGAGATCACAAGTTTCAGGATGAGGAGCGTCAGCTCGTCGTCCGCGTCGGAATTCTGAGAGAGGAGTTCGAAAGCTCTTGAAAAACAGTCTCTTACGTCGCACGTCGAGATTATCGCGCGCATATTGGGAAAGTAACATCTGATCATCGCTTCAGCCAGTTCTCCTCCGAAGCGGAGCCAGTGTACCGACGGCGGATTTTTTGCGTCACTCTGGATCTTGCTGTACTTTCTGGAAGGGAAGATAACGCAATCCCCCCTGTAAAGAGGGTATTCTCCTCCGGCGGCGGTCAGTTTTGCTTTTCCGTCCGAGATGTAGAAAGCGAGAACGTCATGAGAATCCTCTCTGATTGCCATCCAGGAAGGATCGGGGCTGACAATGCCTGCCGATTTTACGAAGCAGATGTTATTGACCGCTTTCGCGGAGTTGTTTACGATTTTTTCGTTTAAAAGACTCATAGATACACCGTCATCACTTTATGGATTGCGTTTTGTCCCGACAAACGGAAAGCTTTGAAGAAGCGCTGAGAAGATTTCCTTTAGAACGACTACGAAAACCAATATTGATCAGTATTTCAAGTATAACATAATTTTCGTTCAACAAAAATTAAATCAAACAATTTGTTAAAAATTTAACCGTATATTGACAAAGCGATACATAACGGTTAATATATAATCAGGAAACAAGGGAGAAAGACAATGCCTCCAAGGCCTAAAGTGACAGCAAAAAATATAGAAGACGCGGCGTTCAGACTTGTCAGAACGAGGGGATACGGCGCGCTTACCGCTAAAAGTCTGGCGGCTGAAGCCGGCTGTTCGACCCAGCCTGTCTTCTGGTATTTTTCAGGTATGGCAGAAGTTTCTGAAAAGGTGCTCGAGCGCGCGAAGGCATTTTTTGCGGAAAAACTCAGGGATGAGAGGCAGGGCGTGAATCCCTTCAAGACGGTAGGACTGAATTATATCGCGTTTGCGAGAGACGAGACTCCGCTTTTCAGATTGCTTTATATGAGCGGAAAGACTGATCCTTCAGATCTTCTCGACGATGAAAACACTCCGTTCGCCGTGGACGTGATCGTAAAGGAAAAAGGCGTTTCCGATGATGACGCGAGGCGGGTGTTCAGAGAGCTCTGGCTTTTCTCTCACGGTATAGCCACTATGATCGCGACGGGAACGGCAAAATTTTCAGAAGACGAGATAAGCGCGATGTTGTCGGACGTATACGTCGGCGTTATGTTGAAGATAGGGCAGGAGAAAGACGCGTCGGGAGGCGCGCAACCGTAAAGCAGTAAAAAACAAATTCAATATAAAAGGAGGCAGACATGAAAAAGTACGACGCGGTGGTTATCGGCGCAGGAAACGGCGGACTGGTGGCGGCGATAAGGCTTTTGCAGGGCGGGGCAAAGACCCTTCTTGTCGAAAAGCACAATATCCCCGGCGGATTCGCGACCAGTTTCAGGCGCGGAAGGTTTGAGTTTGAAGCGTCGCTTCACGAACTCAACGACTTCGGCACGGCAGACAATGCGGGCGACGTAAGAGTGTTGTTCGATCAGCTGGGAGTGACCGATAAGATCGAATGGTTGCAGATCCCTGAAGCTTACAGGGTGATATCCCGTGAGGAGAAGATAGACGCGACCATGCCTTTCGGCATAAAGGCGTTTATCGACAAAATGGAGTATTACGTTCCCGGCAGCAGAAAGTCGATGGAGAAGTTCTTCGACCTGGCAGAGGAGGTAAGAGCGGCGCAGGCTTACAGCAACTCGGTGAACGGACAGACAGATCAGAAGGTGATGCTTTCTCAGTACGCAAATTTCGTAAAATGCGGATCTTATTCGGTCAACGAAGTGCTTGACGCGATAAAGATGCCCAAGAGAGCGAAGGATATATTGAACGCTTACTGGTGCTATCTCGGCGCGCATTGCGACGATCTCAGCTTCCTGCATTATTCTTCGATGGTGATAAGGTATATCACGCGCGGCGCGGCGATGCCCAAATCGCGTTCTCACGAGATTTCTCTCGCTATGGTCGAGAGGATAAGAGAGCTGGGCGGCGACGTCTGGTTCAATACCGAAGCGGTGAAAATAAAGACGGGCGCAGACGGCGGAGTGGAAGGTGTCGTGCTGAGCAACGGCGACGAGATACAGACGCGTCACGTTATCGCCAACTGTTCGCCGCATATCGTATACGGCAAGATGATGGACAATGTCGACGAGCGCATACTGAAAGAGACCAACGCGCGCAAATTCGCGGGCAGAGGTTTCACGATGTTCCTCGGTCTTAACAAATCGGCAGACGAACTGGGAATAACCAATCACAACTACTTCCTGTACGACACGATGGACACAGTGAAGCAGTACGACATCATGAAGAAGATCGAGACCAACGAGGTGCAGGCAACGGTATGTCTTAACAGGGCGTACCCTGATTGCTCGCCCGAGGGCACGTGCATGATGTATTTTACGACCCTTTATATGAGCGACGACTGGGCTAACGTAAAGCCTGAGGATTATTTCAAGGTAAAGGATTACGTCGCGAACAAGATGATCGCGAGGTTTGAACAGGATACCGGTTGCAGGATCCGTGACAGCATAGAGGAGATCTCAGTTGCGACCCCGATGACTTACGCGCGTTACTGCGGTCACCCGGAGGGAGGCATTTACGGCTACGAATCTCAGTACTGGGACGGACTCATGCCCAGACTTCTGATGATGGCTGAAGATCACAAGACCAGAGGACTGCGCTTTGCAGG
The DNA here is from genome assembly GCA_944381335.1 of uncultured Christensenellaceae bacterium. The sequence continues at coordinate 1,737 of CALWKT010000106.1, read as the reverse complement.
CGGCTTCTCAATGAGACTTTCGGGCTATTCCAGCGCGTATTTCTCAGGAGATATCACGGGCAGACAGACCGTGGGCGATATAAAGAGGGAGGGCTGAAACTATGGCGTTCAAATTTAAAAAACAGATATTCGGATTTATGGATCTGCTCCGTTTCAAAAAGCTCGTACCCAACCGCCGCGCGGCTTTCGACGCGGCTCCGGCGACTCCGCTCCCCAGGACTTATAAAGTCAACGAGACGGCGAAGATCATTCACCCCGGCAACCAGAAGGCAAAACTTGTTGAGATAAAGAAAGAAACCGCGGATATGAAGACTTACACTTTCGAACTTTCGAAAAAGGCGTTCTTCCGCGCGGGTCAGTACGTCGAACTTACCGCGACCGTTGACGGAGCGGTCGTCAACAGACCGTATGCGATATCTTCTTCGCCTCTGACGGCGCTCAAAGAGGGCAAACTTTCTGTCACCGTAAAAAAAGCGGGCTTTTTCAGCAACTGGCTTTTCGACAACGCCAAAGTGGGCGACGAAATGATAATAGGCGATCCGTCGGGATTTTTCGACTACGAGGGCATCAAGGACGAAGAAGTGGTCGTAGGCGTTGCGGGCGGCAGCGGCATCACTCCGCTCTACTCAATGGCGCAGGCGCTCAAAGAGGGCAGCGAAGACTTCAGGCTGATATTGCTTTACGGCGCGCGTACAGAAAAGGACATCGCGTTCAAAAAAGAACTTGACGCGCTGGTATCCGATAAATTCAAAGTCGTATACGTGCTCAGCGACGAAAAGAGCGATAAGTACGAAAACGGCTTCGTCACCAAAGAACTCATCGCGAAATACGCGCCCGAAAAGTACACGGTGATGGCGTGCGGACCTCAGGCGATGTACGCATTCCTCGACAAGGAACTCGCGGCGCTAGGAGTAGGCGGCAAACGTGTGAAGAAGGAAGCCAACTGTGTGGGAGTGCGCGACGTAAAGAAAGCGGAATATACTCTCACCGTGCATATAAGAGACAACGTGTATACCGTCAAGGCAGACAGCAGAGAGACCATTCTCGTCGCTATGGAAAGAGCGGGGCTCAAAGTGCCCAGCAAGTGTCGCGCGGGCGGTTGCGGTTTCTGCCACAGCAAGCTGGTTTCAGGCAAATTCAGTATTGCGGGCGCGGATAAGAGAAGACTTGCCGACCTCAAATTCGGCTATATCCATCCGTGCTGTTCTTATCCCGATTCGGATATGGAGATAATCGTGCCGGCGGGTCTCGAATAACGGCAAAGGAAATAAAAATACGGAGCGGAAAACCGCTCCGTTTTTTTGCGCGATTGTATTGCCGCACGTCTCACGACCTGCCTGTTTATTTTCCGACGGATACGAAAAATTGGGACAAGTATTTAGTTATCCGTCTGTTCCGTTATATCTTTCGTTTACGCGTCCTGCCGGTTTTTACTCCGCTTTATCTTGTTTCTTTCGTTTATTACCGCGCCGGAAAGAGCGTACAGAGAGAGCGTGACGACCGCGACGGCGAGAGAGAATTTCATCGTATATTCGAAGTTTCGTTCTTTCTTGCGTTCCACCAGCGAGTTATAGTCGAAATAGTAGAGGCGGAATTTGCCTGTCCCGTCGTATACCAGACCAGAATAATACAAACCAGCCCTAAGGCGCGCCTTTTGTGTGTTTTTTAACGATTCTCCCTTGAAAATATTATAATATTATCTGCGCTCGCCTCGCTAAAACACTCACTAAAAATCAT
>CALWKT010000105.1 GCA_944381335.1 uncultured Christensenellaceae bacterium | reverse complement strand
GAATTCGTCGTAATCGATCATTTCGATCTTGGAGACTTCGTGAGAAGTTCTGAAGCCGTCGAAGAAGTGCAGGAACTGCACTCTGGATTTCAGCGTTGCCAGGTGAGCGACGAGAGCGAGGTCCATAACTTCCTGAACGGAGTTGGAGCAGAGCATCGCGAATCCGGTCTGACGGCAAGCCATAACGTCGCTGTGGTCGCCGAAGATGTTCAGAGCGTGATAAGCGAGCGCACGAGCGCTGACGTGGAACACGCAGGGAGTAAGTTCGCCGGCAATTTTGTACATGTTGGGGATCATCAGAAGAAGACCCTGGCTTGCGGTGAAGGTGGTGGTCAGAGCGCCTGCGCTCAGAGAACCGTGAACCGCGCCCGCTGCGCCTGCTTCAGATTCCATCTCAGCCAGTCTAAGAGTCTGACCGAACAGATTTTTGCGGTCGGCATTCGCCCACTCGTCGGCGTTTTCCGCCATAGGCGAGGACGGCGTGATAGGATAGATTGCCGCAACTTCGCTGAACGCATAGGCGATATGCGCTGCCGCGGTGTTGCCGTCAATAGTCATTTTTTTGCCCATTGTAAACCTCCGATTAACAAAATATAGTTTTTGATTGAGTTTGTGTATATAATATTTATTTAATTTTCACACACATCTGTAATTATAAAGGATTGATTTTTCCAAGTCAATGAATTTAAATCAATAACTTGACCGCCGTCTTAAAATTTTCGGCTTTTCAAAAAGCGGTTGAACAATGTTTTCCGGATTGTCGGCAGTAAGATTTTTCCATGAATCCGAGATAAACGTCTTGACGAGGAAAGGCATCCGTGGCAACGGTTGATTCGTCGCTGACGGCGCCTGCATTGCAGAGCGAACAATTACGCGCAAATATTTGCGCTTTTGCGAGCGTTGTGGTATACTTTTTTCAATTGTGAGGTCATGATGTCCGAAATTGCGATAAAGCTGGAAAACGTATCTTTTTCTTATCCGATGAGCGAAGGAGAGGAGCAGACTGCGGTAAACGACGTCTCTCTCGAGATCGCGGAGGGCGCGTTCGTCGCGCTTGTCGGGCACAACGGCAGCGGAAAATCGACGCTGGCGAAGCTTCTCAACGGTCTTTTGACTCCGACAGCGGGCAGAGTGCTGGTTTACGGAGTGGACACTTCTGACGAAAAGAAGATCTTCGACGTACGTTCGAGCGTGGGAATGGTTTTCCAGAACCCCGACAACCAGATGATCGCGACAAACGTTGAGGACGACATCGCTTTCGGTCCGGAAAACCTCGGCGTTCCGCGCGAAGAAATAATAAAGAGAGTGGACTGGGCGCTTGAAAAGGTCGGAATGAGCGAATTCCGCCATGCCACTCCGTTCAAGATGAGCGGAGGTCAGAAGCAGAGACTGGCAATTGCCGGAGTGCTTGCGATCAGACCGCGCGTCATGGTGCTGGACGAATCGACCGCTATGCTCGATCCAAAAGGAAGGGACGAGGTCATGGCGGTGATCAAACAGCTCAACCGTGAAGAAAAAATGACCGTGATCCACATCACTCACTATATGGACGAGGCGCTCGAGGCGGACAGGCTGATAGTCATGAACGACGGCAAGATCGTGCTTGACGGCAAACCCGCAGACGTCTTCAAAGAGTACAAACTTCTGACTAAGATCAAACTGGGCGTGCCTTACGTGACTCAGCTTGCGGTTACGCTTGCCAAGGCGGGTATGGACGTGGATCCGAGAATTACAGACGAGGAGGCGCTGGTGGAAAGCTTATGCAGATTACTGTAAAAGACCTGAATTTCACATACAGCGCCAGGACTCCGTTCGAAAGGCATGCGTTGAAAGGCGTCAACCTTACGATCAACGAAGGAGATTTCCTCGGCATAATAGGGCATACCGGCAGCGGTAAATCCACCTTTATCATGCACCTGAACGGTCTGTTCAAGTTGCAGAGCGGTGAGATCGACGTGCTGGGCATAAAGCTTGTCCCGGACAAGAAGAACAAGAGCGATCTGCGCCGTCTGCGCGGAACGGTGGGTATGGTTTTTCAATACCCCGAATATCAGCTTTTCGAAGATACCGTGGAAAAAGACGTCGCGTTCGGCCCCAGGAATATGGGTCTCGATGCCGATGAGGTGAAAAGACGCGTCAAACGTGCGATAGAACTGGTCGGTCTGGATTACGAGGACGTCAAGGACCGCGCTCCGTTCGAACTTTCGGGCGGACAGAAAAGAAGGGTGGCGATCGCAGGCATAATAGCGATGCAACCCAGAGTGCTCATACTCGACGAGCCGACCGCAGGACTCGATCCTTACGGAAAAGAACAGATCCTGTCGCTTATAACTCGCCTGAAAAAAGAATGTTCGCCCACGGTCATAGTGATTTCGCACGACGTGGACGAGATCACCCGCTTCGCAAACAGGATAGTCGTGTTCAACGACGGCAAGGTGATGTTCGACCTTCCGATGAACGAACTGTTCCGTCATGCCGACGAACTGCATGCCGTCGGGCTTGAGATCCCCAAGGCGGTCAGAATCGCGGGAAAGCTCAGGGAAAAGGGCGTTCAGCTTGACGGCGACGTCGTTTCTCTGGACGACCTCCTTCATTCGATAATCGCGGCGTACAATAAAAAACATATGGACAAACCGGCGGACGAAAACGTCAATTTCAGCGCGTTTGCTTTTGCTGACGACGAAACGCTCGCATGCGGCGGAAACGGGGAGGGCAACGCATGAGAGACGTCTCCTTCGGGCAGTACTATCCCACCGGTTCGGTAGTCCACAGGCTTGATCCGCGCGCAAAGGTGATCTTTTCGATAATATTCATGGTGACGATATTTTTCGTCTCCTCTTACGCCGGATACGCGCTTGTCGCACTCTTTCTCGTTTCTGTCTGTCTGATCAGCAGGATCTCGTTCAAAAACGTGGTAAAAAGCGTGAAAGCCATAATATTCATAATGATTTTCACCGCGATAATAAACATATTCTTCTACGACAGCGGCAAGGTGCTGTTCGAGTGGTGGAGAATAAAGATAACGCTGGGAGGCATTGATTTCGCGATAAAAATGGCGCTCAGGATATCCCTTCTCGTGATGGGAACTTCGCTGCTTTCGTTCACGACCACGCCTATGGAACTGACCGACGCGATAGAGAGTCTGCTGTCTCCTTTAAAGCTTATAAAAGTGCCCGTTCACGATATAGCGCTGATCATGAGCATTGCTCTCCGCTTTATCCCCGGTCTTATGGACGAAACGGATAAAATAATGATGGCGCAGAAGGCGAGAGGAGCAGAGATAGACACCGGCGGACTGATCAAAAAGGTCAAGGCGATGCTTCCTGTGCTGATACCGCTTTTCGTCAGTGCGATAAGAAGGGCGGACGAACTCGCGGACGCGCTTGACGCCAGATGTTACAACGCGACCGAGCACCGCACCAAGATGAAACTGTTGAAACTTTCGTGGAAAGACGCTGTTGCGTTTCTGTTCGTTGCGGCGTTCGCGACTCTGATATTCCTGGACAAATATCTTTTGGGCGGAGCCGATTCTTATATCTTAGAATTTTTCAAGGGGCTTTTCTCATGAACAGATACGCTTTGGTGATCGAATACGACGGGAGCAATTATCACGGTTTTCAGCGCCAGGAAGGGCTGAGTTCGGTTCAGCAGTCTCTCGAAGAAGCCCTTTCGGTGAAGCTTCAGCACCCGGTCACGGTCATTGCGAGCGGCAGGACGGACGCAGGCGTTCACGCGAGAGGACAGGTCGTGCATTTTGACAGCAACGTCGAGATAGGCTGTTCGGATTTCGGCTGGAGAATGAACCCGTTGCTGCCCACGGACATTGCGATTAAGAAGTGCGTAAAAGTGGACGAACGTTTTCACGCGCGTTTCGGAGCGAAGAAAAAGACGTACGTATACCGCGTATATCTTTCCAAGATCCACAGTCCGCTCAAGCAAAAGTACAACCACGTCTGTTTTTACGATCTCGACGTGCTGCTGATGCAGAAGGCGTGCGGGTATTTTGTCGGGGAACACGATTTCAGAAGCTTTATGCTTTCCGGTGCGCAGGTAAAGACCACGGTCAGGACGATATACGACCTTCACATAGAAGTGTCGGAAGAGGGCAGGCAGCTTGATTTCTTTTTTACCGGCAACGGATTTCTGCACAATATGGTCAGGGCGATCACAGGCACGCTTATAGATCTCGGGAGAGGAAGGTTCACTCTGGAGCAGATCCCGGCGATAATTGCCAGCAAAAAGAGAAGCGACGCAGGCAAAACGCTAGAGGGGTGCGGACTTTATCTTGAAAGGGTTTATTACGAAGGATACGACAATATCTGACTTCTTTCAGGCGCTGAGCGCAGGGGAAATTTTGTAAAAAAATAAAAAAATGCGCTGAAAAAACGTTGACAAGCGTGGGCAATATTGATAATATAAATACGCACGCACGGAAAAGCGCAAAAGAATAGCCCCTCTTTTACGCAGTATCGGGCAAGTCAAAGAATAATACACGGAGGTCTCACCATGAAGACATATATGGCTAAGCCTGAAGAGATTGAGAAGAAGTGGTACGTTGTCGACGCCACCGATATGGTGCTCGGTAGACTCGCTTCCAACGTTGCTTCCGTTCTCAGAGGCAAGAACAAGCCGACTTATACCCCCAACGTCGACACCGGCGATAACGTCATCGTTATCAACTGTGCGAAGGTCGTTCTTACCGGCAAGAAGCTGGAAAAGAAATTCCACACCTATCATACCGGTTACGTCGGAGGTCTGAAACAGATCCAGTACAAGAAACTTATGGAAACCAAGCCTGAAGCGGCGGTCATGCTCGCTGTCAAGGGTATGCTTCCCAAGAACTCGCTCGGCAGAAAGATGCTCAAACATCTCAGAGTTTATGCGGGTGCTGAGCACAATCACGAGGCGCAGAAGCCCGAAGAATTGAAATTCTAATAAGGAGCGTAAAGAGATATGGCTACTAAGAAGACGAAGAAGAAGGTTCAGTACTGGGGTACGGGCAGAAGAAAGAAGGCTATCGCAAGAGTCAGACTTATCCCCGGCGGCAACGGTACCATCACCATCAACAAGAGAGATATCGACAACTATTTCGGTCTCGACACGCTCAAACTCATCGTGCGTCAGCCGCTTGAGCTGGTTGAAGCTACCGGCAAGTTCGACGTCTGCGTCAACGTTTGCGGCGGCGGTTTCACCGGACAGGCAGGCGCGATCAGACACGGCATCGCAAGAGCGCTTGTTCTCGCTGACGAAGCTTACAAGGCTGATCTCAAAAAGGCAGGTTTCCTGACCAGAGATTCCAGAAGCAAGGAGAGAAAGAAGTACGGCTTGAAGAAAGCAAGAAAGGCTCCTCAGTTCAGCAAGAGATAACAAGTTTATCGCAAGATTCACCGCTCCGGAAACGGAGCGGTTTTTTTGCGCTTTTTTCAAATGAAAAACGTGATTCTGAAGCGCGAGATATCCGCAGATATATATGGATATAATAAATATAATATTATATATGCGCTCAGACCGTGAAGACCGGGCACGATCGTCAGTCTGTTTTATTGGGGAAACGGGACCGGGTTTCAAAAAGAACATTTGCCGCGCGTCCGGCAAGTAGTAAAACAAGATTTCAAAGGCTGTTATATCTGAAGATCAGCAGTGTTTTAAAACATATTATTTATGATATTTTAATACTATTTTAATTGATTTTTTACCAAAATTTGGCATACGGCGAACTTTTCGCTGTTTACAAATACGCATACGTGTAGTACAATGATTAATGGCAGTAAATTTACGGTTATCGGTTGAAAATACCGCTGACGTACGGGAGAGTCGTTGTGACAAAGACAATTTTCAAATATTATGCAAAATATTGGTGGGTCATACTGTTGTCGCTCGCGTTTCTGACATGTGAAGCGCTTTGCGAATTGCAGTTGCCCACGTATATGTCGCAGATAGTTGCTGACGGCATCGCGCTCGGAGACATGCAGACAGTTTACAAATACGGACTGATCATGCTCGGAGTCGCGCTTGCGGGCAGCGTTTCCGCGATATGCGTGAGCTTTTTTGCATCCAGAGCCGCGGCGGCGGTCTCACGCGACATCAGAGGAGATCTGTTCGTCAAGGTGAGCAACTTCGCAAACGCGGAATTTGACAAGTTTTCAATTTCGTCGTTGATCACCAGGGCGACGAACGACGTGACCCAGGTGCAGACGTTCACGGTCATGTTCCTCAGAATGGTCATGTACGCGCCGATAATGGGCGTGGGCGGTGTGATCAAAGCGATCAGGATGAGCGAAGGTATGAATTCAATGATCATAGTCATCGGCGTAGCCGTTGCAACCCTTCTCGTTCTCGTCGCGGTGCTGATACTGACCGTTCTGCCCAAGTTCAAGATCTTGCAGAAGCAGATCGACCGAGTGAACCAGGTGGCGAACGACGAACTTAACGGACTCATGGTCATACGCGCGTTCAACACTCAGAATTACGAGGAAGAGCGCTTTGACAAAGCCAACAAGGATCTGACGAAAACAGGACTTTTTGCATACAGGGTGATGGCGCTGCTTTCTCCGTATATTTCGCTCGTGATGTTCGGCGTATCCGTCGCGGTTGTGTGGATCGCGGCTTATACGGCTGAGGACATCACTCAGGTCGCCAACATGATGGCGTTCATACAGTATGCGATGCAGATAATCATGTCGTTTATGATGCTTTCGCTCGCGTTCGTGCTGTTGCCGAGAGCGGCTGTTTCGGCAGGCAGAGTGAGTGAAGTGCTTTCAACGCCGATCAGCGTTCAGAACAGAGAAAACACGGTGGACGCTCCCGTGGACGGCGACATAGTTTTTGAAAACGTCGGTTACAGTTACGGCGGAGAGAAAGAGGCGATCGAGGACATAAGCTTTACCGTCAGGAAAGGGGAAACGCTTGCGATCATAGGAAGCACGGGTTCCGGCAAATCGACGGTGGTGAACCTTCTGCCGCGTCTTGCGGACGTAACCGAAGGAAAGATCACGATAGGAGGCGTGGATATCAGAGATTTCGATCTGAAGAAACTACGCGCCGCGATAGGTTTCGTCCCTCAGAAGAACATACTCTTTTCAGGTACGATCGCATCCAACATAAAATATTCCGATCCTTCCATGTCTGACGAAAGAATGGTGTCAGCCGGGGAGATCGCGCAGGCGAAAGAGTTCATTGAAGGAAAAGAAGACGGCTATGACAGCGAGATCGCTCAGGGCGGCGACAACGTGTCCGGAGGACAGAAACAGCGCATAGCTATAGCGAGAGCCATTGCAAAGAACGCGCCGATCTACGTTTTCGACGACAGTTTCAGCGCGCTTGACTTCAAGACGGACGCCAATCTAAGGCAGGCGATAAAAGAAAAACTTGCCGGATCCACCGTGATAATGGTTGCTCAACGCGTCGGCACGATCAGGAACGCAGACAAGATCATTGTGCTTGAGGACGGCAGGATAGTCGGGCAGGGCACTCACGACGAACTGATGAAAAACTGCCCTGTCTACGCTGACATCGCAAGGTCTCAGCTTTCTGAAGAAGAACTGGGTATTTCTTCGGGCGAAAAACAGGAAACAGCCGGTACCGGCAAAAAAAATTCTCGGGAGGATATCTGATATGAAAGAAAAGAAAAAGATGTCTTTGAAGAGAAGAGGACCCATTGGCGGTCACGGTCCGGGCGGAGCAGGCGTTCCCGGAGAAAAAGCGAAAGACTTTTTCGGCACGCTTAAAAAGACGGTGCGCTATATGCGCAAAGATCTGGCGATAATAATCACCGCGTTTGTGCTCGCGATATTCAGCGTGGTCGCGACCCTTCTCGTACCCGATATCCTCGGTGACGCGACGGACGAACTTCTCGCCGGTACCATGTGCAAAACTTTTTATAAAAACGCTGCAACAATGCAGGATTCAATACCTGAATTTACTGACGAACAGATCGAGATGATAGAGCAGTATCCCGACCTGACCGTCCGCGACGTAGCCGACATCGGCTTGTTGCCCGACGGTGTCGAAATAGACGAATCAATGATGGATATGAAGCTGTCGTCTCTCGTCGAGGCTAAAGAGGCTGAAACCGTGGGAGAACTGTTCCGCGCGCTCGGCGCGACTTCCGCGCTTGACAGTCTGGCGGACGCTTACCGCGTAAGAGTGGAGAATACGTCGCTGTCTTCGGCACCCCGGATAGACACGGACGTCATTGTTTCGATATTGACCAAGATTGTGGCGCTCGTCTGCGTTTCGGCAATACTTGCATATATTCAGGGACTTTTGCTTGCCGGCGTCGCTCAGAGAGTATCATACCGTTTCCGCAGGGATATCAACAACAAGATCGACAGTCTGCCGCTCAAGTTCTACGATACGACCACGAACGGCGAAGTGATGAGCTATATCACCAACGACGTCGACGCGATCGCAAACTCTCTGAACCAGAGCTTGTCGCAGATCGTCACCAGCATTACCACGATAATCGGCGTAATGGTCATGATGTTCACGATAAACTGGATCCTCACGCTGATAACCCTGCTGATCGTTCCGGTTTCCATGTTTATCGTCATGCTGATAGTTAAGCGTTCCCAACGCTACTATCTGATGCAGCAGGAATACCTCGGTCACGTCAACGGACACATTGAGGAGATGTTCGCAGGTCACAACGTGATAAGCCTTTTCAACGGCGAGGAGAAGAGCACGGAGAAGTTCTCCGAATACAACGCAAAACTATACACGTCGGCATGGTCGTCGCAGTTCTTCTCGGGTATGATGATGCCGGTCATGAAATTTGTCGGCAACCTGAATTACGTGCTCGCATGCGTGCTCGGCGGTATATTCGTGCTGAACGGCAACGTTGCCGGCATCAGGATGACGGTGGGTAATATCCAGTCTTATATCCAGTATGTCAGGCAGTTCAATCAGCCGATCAATCAGATCGCGGGAATTGCAAATACGTTCCAGTCAACGGTCGCCGCGGCTGAGAGGATATTCGCGTTCCTTGAACAGCCCGAAGAAGAGGAGACCGGTGACCTTGTGCCGGCAAACATTGAAGGCAACGTCACTTTTGATCACGTGCGTTTCGGTTACAACGAGGACAAGATAATCATAAAAGATTTCTCCTGCGACGTAAAGAAAGGTCAGCGCATAGCGATCGTCGGACCTACCGGCGCCGGCAAGACGACGATAGTCAAGCTTCTGATGAGGTTTTACGAACTGAACGGCGGAGACATATATCTTGACGGAAAAAACATCCGTTCTTTCACACGCGAAGGGCTGAGAAACGAAGTGGGAATGGTGCTTCAGGACACCTGGCTTTTCAGCGGTACGATCATGGAAAACATCCGTTACGGCAGACTTGACGCGACCGACGAAGAAGTGAAACGCGCGGCAAAGATAGCTTGTGCAGATCACTTTATCCAGACGCTTCCGGGCGGATACGACTTTGAGATCAATACAGAGGCGGACAACATTTCGCAAGGACAGAAGCAGCTCCTCACGATCGCCCGCGCGATACTCGCAGACCCCACTGTGCTAATTCTCGACGAGGCGACGTCGTCCGTCGATACCCGCACCGAGATACTCATTCAGCAGGCTATGGACAGACTGATGCAGGGAAGGACCAGCTTTATCATTGCGCACAGACTTTCCACGATACGCGACGCGGACAAGATACTCGTGCTCCGCGACGGCGACGTGATAGAGCAGGGCAAGCACGAAGAACTTCTTGCAAAAGACGGTTTCTACGCGACGCTGTACAACTCTCAGTTCGAAGGCTGAAAAGGCTGAAAACTCAATACTTGTCAAAAAAAGATACGGAGAGATCCGTATCTTTTTTGTTTGGAACAACTTGAGTTTCCTTAAAAATCATTTGTAATTTTTCGAGTTTTCGAACAATTCCCGGCAAAGGGCTTCTGAGTCTGAGATGTCGCCTTCGCTCATTATATACAGGATGTTGCCGTCGCGTTTGAAAGCTTTAGTCAGATATCCGCCGTCGTTAGCGTATACGTAGAACGTTATAACGTCGCCGTCGTCGTATACGTATTCCAGCGTCAACAGACTTTCGCTGCCGGCAATAGCCGTTTCGTATTCTCTAATAGCTGACGGCAGAACCGATTCTGTCAAAGTCACCGGATTTCCGCGGTAAACGTATTCTGAGCGGTACAGCAACGTGTAGCCTTCATAATTCATTTTGCTGAATACGCATTCCCCGTCGAGATACGTCAGTGACATTCCGTTTTTCTCTGCAAAAGATTTAACTGAGCTCACTTCAAACGGCAGTATTTCCATATCGTAAACAGAGTATGTCGGGAGAGTGTCTCCGTGGGACGCGTCATTGTCGGGATCCTGATATCCGGCAGGCATAAAGAATATCAGTATTGCGTAAAAGCAGAACAAGCATACTACGAACGTTGCGCATGCGCTGAGCAGGATGTTGAAAGAATATTTCACGCCGCGCTTCACCTTTGCGGTTTTCACCTCGCCGGCTTCCAGAGGTTCAAGCGCGGTTCTTTCTTTGATCCTGTCCAGAAGAAGGGAAGGCACGTTTCCGGCGTTGCGTACCGCAGAATTCAGTTTCTTTTCGATTTCTTTCATACGTTCCCCTCCTTTAAGTGCTTTTCCACCGCTTTGAGCGCCGTCTTGTATCTGCCGTAAAGGGTGGTCAGCGGCAGGCGCATTTCTTTCGCTATCTCCGAAAACGTATATCCGCCCCAGAATTTCATCACGATCACCGTGCGGCTTTCGTCGTCAAGAGAGAAAAGAGCGGCTTTTAAAGACAGATCTTCTATGCAGTTGTCGACGAAATCAGAAGAACATGCGCTGATGTCGGTCAGAGCGCTTTCGTCGCGCGAAATATCTGCGTGCGTGTAGGTTAACGCAGTGTTCTTGACGATCGTGTACATCCAGTTTCTTGCGCTTTTATGCGGGTTGTAACTTGCGCTTGAGCGGTATATCTTGAAGTATGAGTCATTGAGAACGTCCGGTATCTTGCTTTTGTCGCATAGATAACGATAGGCGACAAAATACATTTGCTCCTTAGTTGAATAAAAGAGTTCGTCCAGCGCCGACTCGTTTCCGCAAGCGATTTTTACGATCAGCTTGCCAATTTTTTTATCGTCTTTGTCTCTCATTGACCTCTCGTAATATATACCTGCAAAAGAAAGCGGATTTTCGGCAGAATTTTAAAAATCCGTCATAATTTTATTTTACGGGCGTAAAAACTTTATGTCAATATACGTTTTACAAAATGCACGCTTTTATTTGAAAACGCGCCGCCGATAGGATATAATAATATCGTTGCAGGCACCCGTAGCCCAGCTGGATAGAGCGTCAGACTCCGACTCTGAAGGTCAGCGGTTCGAATCCGCTCGGATGCGCCATTGCTAAAGCTCGCTTTGAGCCAAAATAAAAAAGCAGGACAGAATTGTCCTGTTTTTTATTTAGTCGTTATAGCTTCGCTTTAAACGTCGCATCCTCGGGACGCCGAAATTGTGACGCTCGTCGTAGAGCAGGGCTTATGCGGGAAGGCTTCTCGCTATTCCGTTGCAAACGAGTTTGCTCCTTACGAATCCGCTCGGATTCGCCACACGCGGAAAAGCTAAGCCTTTTCCGCGACTTTTTTTTAAAAAGTCTGATTTACGGCTTGCTTTTCCGCTTTCGCAAAAAGTCACGCTGCACTATCAACTTTTTGCGACTGGCTCACTACGTTCGCGAATTTAAATTTGATTGGATAAATCAAAGCCTTTTCCTCAGTTGTCATTC
>CALWKT010000104.1 GCA_944381335.1 uncultured Christensenellaceae bacterium | reverse complement strand
CTCTCTTGCCTGATAGTTGTCCTGAGACATATCACACCTCCGAAATATGCCTTTATTGTATCATATCGCAGGGAGTTTGACAAGCGTTAAGCGGTATATGGAACCACAACAACTTCGCTTGCGGTATAATCCGTTTCCTCGAGAATTACGTTGAGTATCTGCGCCACTTCCTGAGACTCAAGTTCGCTCTTGTTGACGATGACGTTCACGTTGTTGGTGCTCATGGTCACCACTGCGTCGTCAAAGCCTTTGGCCTTGATAAGGCTTTCGATCACGAGTTCGGCTTCGATGTTGTTCAGAAGATCCTGCCTCATAGTCTCAGCGGTCGCTTTTGCTTCTTCGCTCGAAGTTTCGGATGCGATGATCGCGTCGTAATAGCTCATTTCTTCCGCTCTTGCAGTCTCGCGGCTGGTGCGGTAGGTGCTGAAGAAGGTCTCCACGACGTCTCCGCCAGTCAGCTGATCGCCGCCGTCTCCCGTCTTGGAGAACCAGTCGCTGTTCAGCGCGAAGTTGAGAACGCCGGTGAGCACGAGCAACGCTACCATGCTGCAAAGGATGATCACCTTTTTTGCGTTAGACGAAAGTTGTTTTTTAACTTTCACTGTCTGAGTCTGTTCTGCCATAAAATACCTCCATGGATGTAAATATATATATTTTTTTGCTGCCTTTCGGCTTTTGTTACCTTTCTGTTCCCATTATATTAACGGTCATTTCATTTTATACACTTTAATTTTGTTTCCGTCCACTCTGAGCAAAGCGCATACGGCGTCTATGATCTTCATTTTCACGTTTATGTCGTCTCCGCCTTCCGCGACAACGACAATGCCCTGTATCTTTGCGGGAACCGTAGAGACGATAAGAGGTTGCTGTTTTCCGTCCACCGTGATTATCACCGGAGTCGACGTTGTAGTCGAGTTTTCGACAACGCGTTCGCTGTTTGAGTCGCTGTCTGTCGTGACGGTCGTCACAGTTTCTTCGTCATAAGCTATTTCGTAACTCTCCGAGCCGTCGTAAGTTATGAGAATTTCACATTTCCCCACCCCTTCGATCTCGGAAACTATCTCCTCGACGAGCTTGCATACGTCTCCGTCTTCAGACGTAGTGACTTTCGTTTTACCGTCTGACGCGGAAAAAACGAAATACGCGATCGCCACGACCGCGCACAGAGCGACGGCTGCAATGATCTCTATATGCTTAACGCTCCTGAGCTTTGAAATTATGCCTACTTTTCCGCTTGCATCGTTATTTGTTGTCATATACCCTCACGTCGTCGCAGTTTACTGCGCTTTTCACTATTGAAATTATCTCATCTTTACATTCTTTTGCGGTCTTGTCGGTCAGCGTTATATCCACGTTTACCCTGTCAATTTCATATATATCGGAAACCGCCGTGAAAATTACAACATCTGCCCCTTCGTAACCGCGAAGTTTGAGAGAATTTGCTATTTTCTTTTCGTCGCTTTCCTTTCTGTCCTCCTGTACGCTTTCGACGAATGAACTGTCAACGCTGAAAGTTTCGTCGAAATAGCGTGAAAAGTCAACGTCCGATTTCAACGCTTTAGCGATCGGAGACGCGATAACGAGCACCACTATCAGCGCATATACGCCTTTTACGTATTTATTGCTTTCTCCTTCCGGCATAAGTACGTCGATCAGCACGCCGATCACGACTACGCCTACTATGCTCAGTATCCACCCCGTCATATAACCCCCACGTTGCACGTTGCGACGATAAGCATTACTGTAATAACGAACATGAACCCCACGCCGAGCACGATGGCGATCAGCACACCGAGATTCTTTGAAACGTCTGAAAGCATTGACGAAAATCTTTCGTCTGAAAATGGTTCAATCAGACCTCCGACCAGTTTGAGCCCGAGTGAAAAGATTGCTATTTCCAGGACAGGCGCAGCGATCGCGGCTACTACAAGGAGAGTTGTCACAAGTCCGGCAGAGTTTTTTATCAGAACCACTCCTGCGAGAACAAGATCGAAACCGTCGGACAGATAACCGCCGAGAAGCGGTACGTAACTCTGAAGCGCGAATTTTGCCGTCTTGATCGAGACTGTATCGGCAATCGCGCCCGTAAGTCCCTGTACAGACAAAAATGTTGCGAAAATCCCGAATACGCCGCCGAGAACGAAATTGGCGCAACTTTTGAAAAAAGCCGTCAGTTTTGTAAGTTTTACATTTTTGCTCAGGTTTCCTATTATTCCGACCGCAGTCGCGGCGATGAACAGCGGCAGAACGACAGAGGTCACGATCGTTGTGATCCCGGTTGTCAGTATCGCCGTCATAGGCTGATATACAGAGGCTGTCGTTACCGCTCCGAGCGTAGTCAGAAGCGTCAGAAGCAGCGGAAACGCCGCGTTCATCAACGACTTCATTGAATTGACCGTCGACGTTGCAGACAATAAAAGAGAGACGACTTTTGCTGTCACCACCGATATCATTGCGGCATAACATGCGAAATAAATAAGCTCCGCAGTGCTTTTCTTCAGAAAACCGCTTGAAAATCCTCCGACAATCGAATACAAAAGCGCGATCGCAAAAACGGCTATAAGCGGCGGAAGCGCGCTTTTCACGCTTTCGGTAATAAGAGAAAATAACGCGTTTGTCAACGCTTCCGGGTTTTCGTCGTATTTTCCCGCGATTATGTCCTGAACCGCCTGTAAAAATCCGTCGGACGCTACGCCGGCTCCGTTGTCTCCGTGCTCGTCAAGCCAGCCTTCAAGCCCGCTGAAGTCGAGTTCCTCCAGCTTGTCCCCGATCCCGTCCATAAGTTCGTCTTCGGTTTCGTCGGCAAATACCGTAACGCCTGTCAGCAAAACAATTATCAGTACAAGAAAAATAATTGTGATCAGTTTTCTTTTCAGTTTGTTCATATCAGCTCCGTCACAGTGTCTATCAGTGCGTTTACAATCGGAAGCGCCATCAGAAAGATAGCGATCTTGCCGCCGAGAGCTATTTTCTTGGAGATTCCCTTGCAATCCAGATCGTCGCAGAGGTCGCATGCGTATTCTGTCAGATAGCCTACTCCGACTATTTTCAGCAATGCGGAAAACACGGTGCCGTCTATGCCCGTCTTGTCTACGATCTCCTGGACAGAAACTATCACCGATGCCAGTGATTTTACGCATATTATCGTTATGATCACACCTGTTGCGACAGCGACGACTGCCGCGAACTGCCCTTCGTTCTTTTTAAGCAAAAGACATGCGATCGCCCCGGTGATTCCAATTGCAACGAGCCTGAAAATGTCCATCAGTATATGCCCAGGACTGATCTGAGGCTGTCAAACAGACCTCCGACCATATCGAGAACGATAAGAAGCACGATGACTAGTCCTGTCAGGGTCACGAGCGTTGCGATCTCGTCCTTGTCGCTTTTTTTCAGCACCATGTTGACAAGCGCAGTAAGAATGCCAACTCCTGCGATTTTGAATATTATGCTTACGTCCATCCTTCCTCCGTTTACGCCATGATCAACAGCGCCGCAAGTCCCGCGAGAATCCCGAGCTTGAAAGCCAGAGTTCCGTATTTTTTCTGATTCTGACACGCGGCATCCGTTATCGGTGCGAAAACCGCCTTGTATTTCGCAAGTCCGGCAAGCTGAGTGTCGACGTCTGATTTGCCGAGAGAATAAAGCATTTCCGCCAGAATACCCTGTTCGTATCCGGTCAGAAGCCTTGTTTTTACCGCCTCCCGGCAGTCTTCTTTTTTCACCGCGCCTTTGGCGAGCGCCTCTGAATATTTCCCGAGAACGTCCGCGAACGCGCCTTTTTTGCCCTCAAGAAATGACGACGTCAACTCGCCGAGAGTCGTCTGAAGATATGATATTCCGTTCTCAAGCGCGGAGACGTACTCGTTGAGCGCCACAAAAAAGCAATATCTTTTTTTGTAATGCGCGCCTATCGCGTAGCCGGCATATCCGAAACAGACGAAAAGCGCAGCGCCGATCAAGAGTTTCAGCAACGTTTCACTTTCTCCTTGTCGATCACGGCGGTAACTTTGCCGACGTCTCCCAGTTCGACGAAATAGCGCATGATCCCGCCGAGCACCGAGTAATTTTTGTCTTTTAACAATGAAACAGCGTCTTTTGCGTGTACTGTCGCCACTATGCCAACGCCCGATCTGTAAATATCGGCAAGACAGTCAGTCTCCGCCTTTCCGAAAACTTCGTCGGTTACGAGAACGTCGGGTCTCAGCGCCCTGACCGCGCCTTCGTATCCTGCGCTTTTGGACGAAAACAACAGCACGTCCGTATTTGGTCCGAGATCGAACAAGGGGATCCCGTTCACGCTTGCCGAAAGTTCGTTTCTCTCGTCAACGACAATAACGTTCTTTCCGCTTTCCGAAAGCAGACGCACAAGCTCTCTGAGTATCGTGGTTTTTCCCATGCCCGGGGGCGAAATAATCAGCGTATTTCCGAAGTCGGACACAATGCCGCCGAGCGCGCTTGCGCAACCGAATATCTGCCTGGGGATCCTGATGCAGAGAGAATTTATGTTTTTCAGAGTAAAGAGTCTGCCGTTTTTATAGACAGCCTCGCCAGAAACTCCAATTCTGATGCCGTCGTCGCAAGCGAGAAAGCCTGAAGCAAGCATATTGTTTACGGCATATACGGAGTTTTTTGTTGCAATTGCGAGAACGTAGTCAATATCTTCTTTTGTGACTGTATAACTTTTCCCGTCCGCATCTGTTGGAAAACGGTAATCTCCGAGTTCAGCCGCAGAAAGCGGCTTT
>CALWKT010000103.1 GCA_944381335.1 uncultured Christensenellaceae bacterium | reverse complement strand
GGTCTTCTTGACTCTCGGGTTCAGGATGTTAGCCTGAGCTGCCGCAAGTCTTGCGATCGGAACGCGGAAGGGCGAGCAGGACACGTAGGTGAGACCTATGTTGTGGCAGAACTCGATCGTCGACGGATCGCCGCCGTGTTCGCCGCAGATACCCAGTTTGATGTCGGGTCTAGTCTTCTTGCCGCCTGCTCTCGCGATCTGCATGAGTCTGCCGACGCCGATCTGATCCAACTTGGCAAACGGATCGGACTCGAATATCTTCTTTGCGTAATACTCGTTCAGGAACTTGCCTGCGTCGTCACGCGAGAAGCCGTAGGTCATCTGAGTCAGGTCGTTGGTACCGAAGGAGAAGAATTCCGCTTCCTTCGCGATCTCGTCTGCGGTAAGCGCCGCTCTCGGGATCTCGATCATCGTGCCGATATGGTATTCCATCGCGGTGTTGTTCTCTTTGAGGACCTTTTCAGCCGTAGCTACAACTACGTCCTTGACGTACTTGAGTTCCTTGACGTCGCCTACGAGCGGGATCATGATCTCGGGAACAACGCTGAAGCCTTCGCTCTTGCTGACGTTGATCGCCGCTTCGATGACCGCTCTGGTCTGCATCTCTGCGATCTCGGGATAGGTAACGCTGAGACGGCAGCCTCTGTGTCCCATCATCGGGTTGAACTCGTGCAAGCCTTCGACTGTCTGCTTGAGTTCTTCAAACGTGAGACCCATCGTCTTAGCGAGATCTGCAATCTCCTCGTCCTTATGAGGAACGAACTCGTGGAGCGGCGGATCCAGGAAACGTATGGTGACCGGTCTGCCCTTCAAAGCCTTGTAGAGACCCTCGAAGTCGCCTCTCTGCATGGGCAGGAGTTTGTCAAGCGCTCTTCTTCTTTCGGTTTCGGTCTTGGAGACGATCATCTCTCTGACTGCGGGGATTCTGTCTTCAGCGAAGAACATGTGCTCGGTACGGCAGAGGCCGATGCCTTCCGCGCCGAATCCGACCGCTACTTCCGCGTCGTGCGGAGTATCTGCGTTGGTGCGCACCTGCAACGCGCGGTTGAGGTCTGCCCAATCCATGATCTTTGCAAAGTCGCCGGTAACGCTTGCCTGCTGAGTCGGCAGCTTTTCAGCGTAAATCTTGCCGGTGGAGCCGTCCAGAGACAGGTAATCCTCTGTCGTGAACTTCTTGCCGCAAATGTAAAGGATCTTGTTTTCTTCGTCTATCTTGAGGTCGGGGCAACCTGCGACGCAGCACGCGCCCATGCCTCTTGCGACGACTGCCGCGTGGGAGGTCATGCCGCCTCTTGCGGTCAGAACGCCTTCAGCCGCATACATACCTTCAATGTCTTCAGGGGAGGTTTCAAGTCTTACGAGGACGACCTTTTCGCCGTTTTTCGCTCTCTCGACAGCTTCTTCTGCGCTGAACGAGATCTTGCCGCAAGCCGCGCCGGGGGAAGCCGGAAGACCGCTGGAGATCTCTTTCACCTTCTTCAGAGTCGCGGGATCGAAAGTCGGGTGCAGAAGCGCGTCAAGCTGCTTGGGCTCGATCTTGAGGAGCGCTTCCTGCTTGGTGATCATGCCTTCGTCAACAAGGTCGCATGCGATCTTGATCGCCGCTCTCGCGGTTCTCTTGCCGTTTCTGGTCTGGAGCATATAGAGTTTGCCCTGTTCAATGGTAAACTCCATATCCTGCATATCTTTGTTTTCCTGCTCGAGACGGTTGGCGATCTTCACGAACTGGTCGTAAACTTCTCTGTTGGTCTCCTTGAGCTGGTCTATCTTCATCGGGGTGCGGATGCCTGCAACGACGTCTTCGCCCTGAGCGTTCATAAGATATTCGCCGTACAGTCTCTTTTCGCCGGTGGACGGGTCACGGGTGAACGCAACGCCGGTACCGGAAGTGTCGCCCATATTGCCGAAAACCATCGACTGGACGTTGACTGCGGTTCCCCAGCTGCCGGGGATATCGTTCATACGACGGTAAACGATAGCGCGCGGATTGTTCCAGCTGCGGAAAACGGCTTTGACCGCTTCGATGAGCTGGACCTTCGGATCCTGCGGGAAATCGTCTCCCTGGTCTTCTTTGTAGAATCTCTTGAATTTAGCGATGAGTTCCTGCAGATCTTCAGCGGTCAGCTCTGTATCCTGAGTGACGCCCTTCTCGTGCTTGAGCTCGTCTATGATCTTTTCAAAAGAACTCTTCGGAGAACCCATAACGACGTCTGAGAACATCTGTATGAATCTGCGGTAGCAGTCGTAAGCGAAACGCGGGTTGCCGGTCTTTCTCGCAAGTCCCTTGACGGAAACGTCGTTGAGACCCAGGTTGAGGATGGTGTCCATCATACCGGGCATCGAAGCTCTCGCGCCCGAACGGACGGATACGAGGAAGGGGTTTTCTTCGTCACCGAACTTCTTGCCGGCTTCTTTCTCAACTTTTGCGAGCGCGTCGAAGATCTGGTCGATGATATCCTGAGAGATCTTTTCGCCGTCGTCGTAATATTTGGTGCAAGCCTCGGTGGTGATGGTGAAGCCTTCCGGAACGGGCATGCCCCAACTCGTCATCTTTGCCAGGTTCGCACCTTTTCCGCCGAACAACGCCTTATTGTCGCCGTCGGCTTCTTTGAACAAATAGACATATTTTGTCATATCAAACCTCCTGTTGTAAACTACAACAATATGATACAATATAGAGGAAATTTTTTCAAGTGAAAAACCTAAAAAATATATTATACGCACGATTTTGCGCGTATATGCGTAAAAAGGGCGGCAAAGCACTGAAACTGCCCGCTCCGGCGCGCTTTCCGTTCAGATCCTGAGAAGTTCGTATAACGAATTGAGTTTCACTCCCAAAGACGAACAAAAATATCTGTAAAAATCGGCAAGCGTCATCTTCTTTTCGCCGAAGCCGAGCGCGCTTACCGCCGCAGAGAGAAATTCCGCAAGAATCTCCTTCCCTTCTCCGTCGCCGTAACAAAGATCTCTGAGCGCCCTCAGCGCCGCAGTGAACAACGCGCCTATGAAGTCGCCTTCAGCCGTCGTCTTGTCAAGCACTTCAAGCACGCATCCGCCGCAGTAGTACTTTTCAATATCTGCGGTCAGCGAGAAAAATCCGTCGTAGACGTCGCATCCCGCGACGGTGTATCTGCCGTTTTTTGCGGCAAGCTGGTATTTTCCGAAGCAAAAAGGAGAAGCGCAGAATTTCAGCTTGGCTCTGGCGCTTTTTACGCCTTTCGCCGTCGCGGTTATCTTACCCTTCTCCGCACAATATAAGGTGATAAGTTTGTCATTGTCTCTGTAATCGGTTGTTCTGATACAAAGACCGTCCAGACTCACAACATCCAAGGTCGCACCTCGTCCGGCTTATCCCGTCCCGATCGCATAAAGCGAAATAACGCAAACTTCGCCGGTTATTTTTCTTCTTTTCCGCAGAGAGCTTTCAGCATCAGATAATACCTCACCTCTCCCGTCGTTTCGAAAAGTCTTTTCAAGGTCGATCTTAAATCCTGCATATTCACCTTCCGAAACTGGTATGTGTAACGAAACGGATATTATACTCTCTGCGCTGAATTTTTTATAAATTCTTTTTGTCGTAACCCAATTCGCCCATAACCGATCTGTTGTCTCTCCAGTCAGGCTTTACGCGGACGTAAAGGGTCAGGAAAACTTTTGCGTCCAGAAGCTTTTCCATGTCTATGCGCGCGGACGTGGAGATCTTCTTTATCATCTCGCCGCCCTTGCCTATCACGATCGCCTTGTGCGCCTGCTTTTCACAGATCACGTCGCAGTCTATCTCGACCACTCCGTCCTCGCGTTCCTCGAACTTATTGACGGAAACGCCTATGCCGTACGGCACTTCGTCCCCGAGAAGTCTCAGCGCCTTTTCTCTGACTATCTCCGTGCACAGGAACCTGAGACTTCTGTCCGTGTACATGTCCTCAGAATAAAACGGCTCGCCTTCGGGGAGATACTTCACGATCTCGCTTTCAAGCATATCGACGTTTTTCCCTCTGAGCGCGGATATCGGGATTATCGCCTGGATCCCTTCGACGTCCTTATACCTTTCTATGCGTTCGACGATCGCCTTTTCTTCCACTTCGTCGCACTTGTTGACGACAAGGATGAACGGTGTATTGCTCTTTGCGAAACGCTTGATATAGGCGTCGTCGTGTTCGTCCTGCTTCTTGTCGCAGGCGATCATATATATCACCGCGTCCACGCCTTCAAGCGCTACGTCGACGCTCTTCATCATGAACTCCGAAAGCATATTGCGCGGCTTGTGCACGCCCGGAGTGTCCACCAGTACAGCCTGGTATTTTTCTCCGTTCTTTTCTCCGTTGACAATGCCTATGACCCTGTTGCGCGTGGTCTGCGGCTTTCTGGAAACTATGCTGACCTTTTCTCCGACGAGCGCGTTGGTCAGAGTGGATTTGCCGGAATTTGGCTTTCCCGCGATCGTTACGAACCCTGATTTCATTTTTACCTCTGCCGCTTTTCCGCGGCTGTATTTTTCTTTTTAAGGCGCGTTTTTCACGCGCCCGTGTCGTTTATCGTCTTTTTCTTTATTTAAACGAACACGGAAGAAGCGCTGACAACGTTGTCGTTATCACCTCTTTCCCGTCCGTCACTATCACGTCTGATTCCTGTGAAAATTCTGCCATAAACTGCCTGCACGCACCGCATGGATACGGCATTCTGCCGCCCGCGGAATACACGCAAAGCGCGCTGAAACTGTCCGCCCCCTGAGACACCGCCTTGACAAGCGCGACTCTCTCTGCGCACAAAGTCAGCGAATAAGAAGCGTTCTCGACGTTGCAGCCGTCGTAGATGTTGCCGTCTGAGGCGAGCACCGCCGCGCCGACAGCGTACCCGGAATACGGGCAGTACGCTTTCTCAGCCGCGCGTTTCGCTCTCCCGATCAACGTTTCTGTCGTCTTTTCGTCAGTCATAACGCCGCTCCGTCAATTATCTCGTGATCCCGAGCCCGGTAAGAACGTCTTCTTCGACCTTTCTCATCTTCTTCTTGTCCTCTTCGGTTTCGTGATCGAAGCCGAACAGATGACACAGACCGTGAAGCACCAGGTAGCACACTTCGCGTTTTACAGAATGTCCGAACTCCGCCGCCTGCTCGACGGCTCTTTCCGCGCAAAGCGCGATGTCTCCGAGAATATAGTTGCCCGTCCCGGGATCCTTGTTCTCGGCATGTAGCGCTCCGTCAAAAGGCAGAGTCACGTTCATCGCGGGAAAACTGAGAACGTCCGTCACCGCGTCAACTCCTCTGTTCTCACGGTTGAGCGCCCTGATCTCCTCTTTGTCGACAACGGTGATCTCAGCTTCGAACTCGTCGTTCAGACCGAGAGTTCTGAGCAGCTCGCACCATATCTCGTCGAGAACGTCGGGATCTGTCTCCCCTTCAAGCAACTTTTCTTCGTCGTATACGGAAATCATTATCTTCTCTCCTTGGCTTTGTCGTAATCTATACGCTTATGCATGGACGCCGGTATCGCGCGGCAGATAGTCTGTTTTATCAGATTCAGATCCTTCATCGTAAGCCCGCAGTCGTCAAGCTGCCCTTCGGTAAGACGCGATTTGATCACTCCGTCCACAGCCTTTTCGAGCGCCTGCATATCCTCGGGAGGCTTTGCTCTGAACATTGCTTCGCATATATCGCAGATCATAATGATCGCGCTGTACTTCGTCGTGGGACAAGGTCCTTCATAGCAGAATTCCTTGTTGTCGACTTCGCCTTCGGTGATGTTCTTCACCTTCATATAGAAGTAACTGACGGGGCTGTCTCCGTGATGTTCGAGCGCGGCTTTGCATATCTCTTCAGGCATACGCGCGGCTCTCAGCATTTCAGTGCCGGCAGTGGTATGACGCGTTATCATGCTGACGCTGACCTCCGGGATAAGCTCGTCGTGAGGATTGTAACCGTCTTTCTGATTCTCAATGAAAAACTGCGGATTCTTGCTCTTCCCGATGTCGTGAAAATAGCCGCAAGCACGCGCCATATACGGATTTATCCCGATCGCGACCGCACAACTTTCCGCAAGGTTCGCGACAGCCATCGAGTGACTGAACGTACCGGGCGCGTCCTCGTTGAGTTTCTTGAGCAGAGGCTGCCTGAGAGTGATAAGCTCCTGAAGTCTGAAGTCCGTCCAGACGTTGAAAACGCGCTCGTAAAGCGGCAGACTCGCCGTTATGACCGCTACCGCAAGCATATTTCCCATTGCCGTGAAAATCGCGTTCAGAAGCAATTCTTTCACATCAGTGGTATAAAGCAAGGTCATCAGCGCACTGAAAGGCATCATGGCAATGGAAACGATCAGCGCTCCCCATGTCAGTTTGAAACGCGAATATCTCTTCCTGATCAGGAACGCCATGACGAACCCGGAAAGCATCGCTACGAACACTCCGAGAACGACGGGCATGACCATGGAGGCGTCGTCGGTAAATTCAGCCGCCGGAGATATGATAGTCACCGCCATACCTGCAATGATGGTCGCCATGATCCCCACCCTTACGCGGATCAGGATGCCTACGATCAGCGAAACGAACGCCAGCGGAAGCGCGTACCAGCTGAGGTAAGACCCCGTCGCGCAAGAAAGAAGTATGCCGATCACGATGCCGGTATACGCCACCGCGAGAAGCTTGGCGTTGCTCATGCTCTCAAGCGCCTTTGAATTGGAACTGTAATTCAGATATACGTAAAATACCGCGAAAAGAAGAAATACAGCGACCGTAAGCGCGCATATCATTACGTACTCGCCGAACACGTTGACACGTTTGAGCGTGAGCATCATTCCGAATATCACCGTGACGGCGGTAACGACGAACAATATGCACAAAATCGCCGTATTTCGTAATATCGCCTGTTTTTTCTCCTGAGACATTATTCGTTCTCCTCTGTTTGTCTGCGCGGCTTTTCCGCCTTTTCGTATGCGGCGACGATCGCCTGTACAAGCGGATGACGCACAACGTCTTTAGCCGTAAGTTTTATTATCGCTATTCTGGGGATGTTTTCTAAGATAGAAGAAGCGTGGATCAGACCGCTCATCGTGTCTCTCGGCAGGTCGATCTGCGTGACGTCTCCGGTAACGACGATCTTGCTCCCTTCTCCCATACGGGTCAGGAACATCTTCATCTGCTCCTTGGTCGCGTTCTGCGCTTCGTCGAGAATGATAAACGCGTTGGAAAGCGTCCTTCCTCTCATGTATGCGAGCGGAGCGATCTCGATCGAACCTTTCTCCACAAGCCTGTTGAAGGTTTCCAGCCCGAACATCTCCTGCAAAGCGTCGTAAAGCGGTCTCAGATACGGGTCCACTTTCGCGCCCAGATCGCCGGGCAGAAATCCCAGCTTTTCGCCAGCTTCGACGGCGGGACGCGTCAGGATTATCTTTTCGGCTTCCTTGTTCTTGAAAGCGAGCGCTGCGAGCGCGACAGCAAGATATGTCTTGCCCGTTCCCGCCGGACCTATGCCGAACACGACGCTGTTCTTCTCTATCGCTTCAACATAGACGGCTTGTCCGAACGTCTTGGCGCGTATCGGCTTGCCCTTTGCCGTATGTGCGATCACGCGGGTCGCGTCCTCGAGCTTGTGCTCGCTGTCGTTGTCCACCGCTTCGATCACCATGTCTATCGTGGATTTGCTTATCTTCCCTTCTTTCTTCGCCTGTTCGAGAAGAAGCTCGACAACACGCGTTGCGCGCCCTACGGCTTCCTCCTCTCCGGACACCGTAAGAGTGCCGCCCATCGTGTTTATCTTCACGTTGAGTTCGCCGTTTAGATATGCGACGTTTTCGTCGAACTGACCGAACAGCGCCATAACCGGCGCAACGTCCGTGACGTTTATCCTGGCTGTGACTATAATTACGCCTCCCTGCAACCGATGAGTTGCTCTACTTCATAGTATAATATAATTATATAATAATTGTCTACTTTTTTTTGAGATTTATAGCTTCGCAGAACGGTCGCCGTCTTGTCCAGCGACGCCGAAAGTGAGGAAAATGCGGCGTAGACCTCGCTTTCTATATAGCTCTCGTCGGTCTGCACCGTAACCGTCTCCGTTTCGTAGTACCTGTCAGTCACCGTCACGAACGGGAGAACGCTGTCCATACGCACGGTCTTGCTGATTTTTTCCCATTCCCCGAAGCCGTGATCCGCCTTTGCCCCGAAAATTATCATGTCTTTCAGATAAAGCGACGTGGAGACGTACGTCCTGCCCGTCCTGACCGTCACTTCCCGATATTCCGGTATGATCAGCCTCCGGGTATACCATGTCCTGCCGTAGACGTCTCCCTCAGCCGCCGTCGTTATCTCCTTATGCCCGGGATCGAGCGGGTCTCCGACAACGATCTTGTCCTCGATCAGCACCTCTCCCTTTCTTACGGTATCTCCCGGTTTCACCGCCGCGGTGCCGCCGGAGACTTCCACTCTCGTGACTATCGCGTCGCACGCGGCGACGATTTTCCCGGCGGTTTCTTCGCTCTCGTATTCCGGCAGTCTTTCCCTTACGCTGACGACAAGCTTTACTCCGTCAACGTATACTTCGGCAAACGCGACGTCGTCCGATCCGTTCAGCACCGCCTTTTCTATCTCTTCGGCGTCGATACGGCTTTTCGCCGTCATCCCGCTTATGCCGTTTTCGGCAAGCGAAGCGGTTATTTCTGCGGCGAGTTCAGGAGACGCGCCGGTCACGACGACGGAAAATACGAAAAAACGCGACGCCGCGACGCTTAGTATCAGCGCCGCCAGAGCCGCAAAAGCGCCCGAACGCCTGAGGAATCCGCGCGCCGCACTTTTCATGTCCTTTCTCTCCGAGACCTCGAAAGTCATGCCGCATCTCGCGGCTATACGGCGCAGATCTTTTTCACAGTCTTTACCTGCGATGCAGACCAGAGTCTTTCCCTGAGTTTTTATCCCGCGCAAAGATATCCCCGCATTGTTCGCCGCGCCTATGAACGCCGCGAAGTCGTTGCCTCCGACCCTGATTTTTATGCTGTTATTTCTCATTGTGACAACGTCACCCCCGATATCTCTCCGCCGAGATAATATTCGTTGCCGTTGCAGGAAGTGATCTTCAGATCCTTTCCGGTAATTTCAAGCACGCGCCTGCCGACCGCGAATTTTACAGCCGACGCATCGTAATACAATATCCTTTTCGCTCCTTCCACTGCCGCCGCGCGCGGACCGAACATAGTGAACACGAAGGTGGTCAGTCCCTCCTTGAGCGCGCCGTCGAATTTTTCGTTGAGTTCGTTTAAATAGGTCATATTCCGCTCCGTCAAAGTCTTTTTCAAGTATATGCCGGCAGCGGCTCCGAAATGAAAAAGCGGACGGGTTTCCCCGTCCGCCTGAGTCGATTTTCTTTTACTGTTCGTCCGAAGGCGGCAGAAAATCAGCCGAATCCCTGAGTTCTGAAAGGTCGTAGTCCCCTCCCTCCGGCTCTTCGAGCGGAGCGAATCCTTCGTCCGCTTCGTAATATTCCTCCTCTCCGCTGAGTTTCCTCGCGATCTCCGCGGCGTTTTCGGGTGCGCCTTCCAGCGCTGTGGGAGCGCTTTCCGCCATCTTCTTGTTGACGGCGACCGAGAAACGCATATGCTTTTTGTCGAAAACGTAATATATCGTGCCGGTCGCGCCGTTACGGTGCTTGGCGATGATAAGACTGACGTTTTTCTTTTCGACCGTGTCTTCGTTTTCTCCGTCGGCGTTGTTCAGGAAGAAGACCATGTCCGCGTCCTGCTCGATCGAACCCGATTCTCTCAGGTCTGCGAGCATAGGCGTCTTGTCTTCTCTCTTTTCAATGTCACGCGACATCTGCGACAGGACCATGACGGGAACCTTGAGTTCCTTTGCCATCATCTTGATGAAACGCGAAGTGTCTGCGACTTCCTGCTGACGGTTGCCGTCTCTGTTCTTGCTGGGGCTTGTCAGCTGCATATAGTCTATTATTACGAAGTCCAGTCTCTTTTTCTTCGCCTTGAGCCGGCGGCACTTGGACATGATCTCTTCGGCAGTCTGCGCCGCGGTGTCGTCCACGTACAGATTGCTTTCCGAAAGCTGCCTCTGCGCTTCGAAAAGACGTTGGAGTTCTTCCTGCGTTTCCTCTCCCTTTATCATCGTGGAGTTGTCGATGCCGGTCAGAGAAACGAGTATTCTCTGCACGAGTTCCTGAGACGACATCTCCAGGTTGAACGCCGCGACGACTTTTTCGGGAGAATATTTTGCGATATTCGTCGCTATGCTCATAGCAAACGACGTCTTGCCGCAACCGGGGCGCGCCGCTAAGACGATCATCTGACCGGGCATAAAGCCGTTGGTCATCCTGTCAAGGTTGCGGTAATGAGTCATAAGCCCGGTGGCGGGACGTTTCGTGCGGAATACTTCGCTGAGCCTGTCCACGACCTCGAGAGTGGGCACGCCGATCTGTACGAGTTCCCCTCTCTGGTTTTCCGTGCCGATTTCGTAGATAGAAGCTTCCGCGAGCGCCAACGCTTTCTGCGCGTCGTCAAGCGAAAACGCGTTGTCGATGACAGAAGTGCAGGTGCCGATTATACGGCGCATGAGCGCGTCTCTCTTGAGTATGCTTATGTAATACTCGCTGTTTGCGGCTGAAGGCAGAGTGTCTGCCAGTTCTTCCAGCCTTTCAAGTCCGCCCGCTTCTCCCAGCAGTCCGTCTTTTTCCAGCTTGCCGGTGACCGTGACGATATCTACCGGCACGCTCCTCGCGGCAAGATCTTTCATGCAGTTGTAAACCGTACGGTTGGCGGGAGAATAGAAGTCTTCTTCCCTGAGTTTCGCCAGATTTTCCGCAAGGATGTCTACGTCTGTCAGGAAAGCGCCCAGCACGGCGTCTTCGGCTTCCAGGTTGTGCGGAAGCGTGCGGCGTAACGCCACTGCGGAAGAACTCTTGTCCTCTTTTTTCTGTTGTTTAGCCATACTTTTTCCCCTTATCAGAGCGCTTTCAGCTCCTCAAGATAATTTTCCATAACTTTCATCGCCTTTTCGAACGGCTCGTCCGTGGTCAGATCCACGCCCGCAAGCTTGAGTATCTCTACGGGAGGCATACTGCCGCCGGCGCTGAGGAATTTCATATAGTTTTTCAGCGCGCTTTCGCCCTTTCCGAGTATATCCGCGGCGATGCAGACCGCGCTGATCAGACCGGTCGCGTATTTATATACGTAGAACGCGGTATAGAAATGTGGGATCCTGCTCCACTCGTACTTTATCAGATCGTCGTTGACGACTTTCTCTCCGCCGTAATACTTGCAGTTGAGCTTGTAGTACAGATCGTTCAGATAATCGGGAGTCAGCGCAGTGCCGTTTTCGGCAGCGGTATGCGCCGCATACTCGAACTGCGCGAACTGAGTCTGCCTGAACACGGTCGTGCGGAACATGTCAAGCATATAAGAAAGCAGGAATTCCTTCTGCTTCTTGTCCTTGCAGTTTTTGAGCAGATAGTTGAGAAGAAGCGTTTCGTTGACCGTGGAAGCCACTTCTGCGACGAATATCCTGTAATCCGCCTTGGGCATAGGCTGAGCCGCGTTGGAGAAATAGGTGTGCATGCTGTGTCCCATCTCGTGCGCGATCGTGAAGACGTCATGAGTCGTACGCTGATAATTGAGCAGTACGTAAGGATGACAGCCGTAACAGCCGGTCGAATACGCGCCGCTGCGCTTGCCCTTGTTCTCGAATACGTCCACCCACCTTTCGGCAAACGCCTTTTCGAGCAGTCTGCAATATTCCTCACCGAGAGGCGCGAGCGCTTTCACGACCAGTTTGCAGGCGTCCTCGTAATCCATGCCCATCTCGTAACCTTCGACTACCGGCACGTGGAGATCGTACATGTGCAGCTCGTCAAGCCCCATCTTTTTGCGGCGGTATTCGAGATAATCGTGAAGCTTTCCGACGTTTGAATCAATACAAGCGGAAAGCCTTTCGTAAACCGCGGTCGGCACGTCTTCGCCGTGAGCCGCCGCCGCAAGACAGCTGTCGAACCCGCGCACGCGGGCATAGAACACGTTCTTCTGCACGTTGCCGTTGTAAAGCGACGCCAGCGTGTTTATGTTGCTCTCAAAAGCGTGGTACATGCTGTCGAACGCCTTTTTGCGGTCGTCGCGGCATGGTGACTGCATCATCAGGCTGTATACGCCGTGAGAGAGTTTTATCTCCTCTCCTTTGCTGTCCTTGAACGGCTCGAAGCGGATATCCGCGTTGTTCAGCATGGAAAACGCTTCCTGCGGAACGGACGAGAACATATGCGTCATCGCAAGGATCTTCTCTTCTTTTTCTCCGAGAGTGTGCTCCTTGTCCTTGATTATTCCTTCTATGAAATAGCTGTAATCCGCAAAATCAGGATCCTTTGCAAGCTCTTTGAGGAAATCTCCGTCGAGCGCGCTGAGCTGAGGCATAACGAAGCTGGTCTCTCCGGCGTAGCCGATATAGAGATTGTGCACGCTGTCGTAAAGCGCCTTGTTTTCGCCGTTGCCAACGTCCTGATCGCGCTTCATATGAGCGTAACAGAACATTCTGCTCAGGATGTCTTCGTATTTCGTGGACGTTCTGAGACAGGCGAGTATATCGTCTTTTTTCGTGAGTCTGCCGTTGAAAGCGACGATCTCGCTCACGCCCTTTTTAACGCTGTCGTACAGAGAGTCCCATTCTTCTTTACCGGAGATCATGTCCTCCGTTTTCCAGGTATACTTTTCTTCGATCTCGTCCCTAGTCCTGACTTGCATATTACCTCCCCGAAACTCTGATCAATTGTTGTAATCGAGTTTCAAATCGTTTTCTTTTATCCAACTGACCTTTCTGAGCAGCAATCCCAGTCCCCAGCATATCACAGCCGGAAGAATTATGAACAGCAATAGCACGCATATAAGGAAAAGCCACCACTGCATCGAGCCTGTCGACACGCTCGCGTTGAAAGAGTCGATTATTCCGACGAAACCGCACGTTCCCATACCTCCGCCGGACGCGCCGCACTTGAGCTTGAACGCGCACGTCGCTATCGGTCCGCATATCGCGCTCGCCACGATCGGCGGCAGGAAAATGCGCGGGTTTCTCATTATGTTGGGGATCTGAAGCATACTTGTGCCCAGTCCCTGCGATATTATTCCGCTCCAGCCGTTTTCTTTGAAGCTCATCACGGCAAAGCCGACCATCTGGCATGCGCAACCGACGACCGCCGCTCCGCCCGCGATATACATTGCCTCCACGTTCGCCGCACTCGCCGCCGGATCCGAAAGTATCGGACTTGCCACAGCGACCCATATTGCCGCGCTCGAAGTTGGCATTGTGAGCAGTATTCCCATTACAACCGCAATGATTATTCCCATAAAGAACGGGGTGAAATCGGTTGCTATGGCAATGCCTTTGCCCAGCATGTTGATCAGCCATATGAACGGATATGCGACGTACGAAAACGCCAGCGCCGTCAGCAGACAGGTCAGCGGTACCAGCAATATGTCCAGCTTTGTCCTGCCCGAAACGAGTGAGCCGAGTTCTGTCGCCGCAAGCGCCGTTATGTATGCGCCTATCGGGTTGCCCGGACTTCCTGCGCCGACAAGCGCGGATATGTCGGTCATGACTCCCGGCGAGAAGTTCGCCGCCGATCCGATAAACTTGTCTGAGAACGCTCCGACAAAGCCCGCCACCATACTCGCGAAGATGACGAGTTTGCTCGCCTTCAGATGGCTGGCTATCCCAGCGCCGATGCCTGCGCCCATCAGCACGGAGGCTATCTGCCCCAGTGTGGTGAACAGTCTGCCCACCGCGTTGTCACCGATAAGCGAACCGATCGTTTTGATGATCGTGCCGGCGATCAGGGTGACGAACAGACCTTGCGCCATTCCCGTAAATGCGTCAATAAACCATCTCCTGGAGATTTTCTTGACAGTTGCCCGGAATTTCTGCGCCTTTGTCTCCGGCGCCACCGGGGGTTGAGGGGGATTTGAAACTACTACTTCCTCTTGGGTTGCCTTTTGCACGTCTTCTGCAAGATTTTTTTCTTGTGTCTGCATAAAACCAACCTCAGAATTTATTTAGGATTTTATTATAATATAAAGACTTCTTCAAGTCAAACAAAAAGCCGCCTTTGACAGGGTAAAGACGTCGGCTTCC
>CALWKT010000102.1 GCA_944381335.1 uncultured Christensenellaceae bacterium | reverse complement strand
GCCGCAACTATTATCAACACGACTACGACAAGAAATATGATATTACCTTTGCTGAGTTTTTTCTTGCGTTTTGCCGTTTTTTCTCTTGCCATGTCAGTCCTCCTCGGCAAAATATTCTATGACTTTCTTCTTCTTTTCAGGCTTGTTATCGCCGTGTCTGGTGAAGAACATAGTGAAGAACGCAACCGCTATACAGCAAACGCCGTACACGAAGATCATGCTCTCTCCGCCTTCCGGAACTGCGTCCAGGATAAGACCGGCAAAGAACGGCGTGATCGCCTGTGCGGTCATAGAAGCGACGTAATAATAGCCCGTATACTGACCGACGTTGCTGCCCTTGGCAAGTTCAACCACCATCGGCAGAGTGTTGACGTTGATTATGACCAGTCCGAAGCCGGCGATCAGGAAACACGCGGTAAACGCAACTTTGAGAAGCACCGCGTTGCTGTTGAAACTGCCGTCGTTCAGGAATATGCACGGAATAAATGCGGCGACAGCAATGACCACGCCGATGAGTATCGTCTTTTTTCTGCCCAGCTTGCCTGCCATAAGCGCAACGGGAAGCAGCGCGATCGCGCCGCCCGCGCCGTTGAGAATGTTGATTATGCCGACAAAGCTGTCTTCCATTTTCAGCACGTTGGTCGCATAGGTCGAAAGGTGGGTTTTTATTGCGTTCCAGCCCATGAACCACATGAACACCGTGCCGAGAATGAGCACGAAAGAAATGATCTTGTCTTTGGGAAGTCTCGTATACGTCGCGACCTCTTCTTCGTCGACGACGTTCCATTTCTTTTCCTCTTCAAGTCTTTCGGCGACGAATTTGTTTTCTCTGACCGTACAGAGGAAAGCTATCAGCATGACTATCATCACGCCCGCCAAGGTAAAGAACAGCGCGAGGTGCGACTGGTATCTCTGCTTTGCGAGAAGTGTATAGAGGATTATCGAAGCAAGACCTCCGGCGCCGCCCATAAACGTTATTATCGCGTTTGCCTGGGATCTGAGCGGCTTGGGCGTTACGTCCGGCATAAGCGCTATCGCGGGAGATCTGAATGAAGACATTGAAACCAGCAGACCGAGAAGCGCAATGATAAAGCAGATGAATATCGCCGGCTGAGTCTTGGTCACGCTTGCCGCCATTGACTCCTGAGCGGAATAAAATGTCGTGAGGAATTTGTTGAACGAAACAAGGCTGTCGCCACTGAGCACGTCGCTTGCCTTGTCTATGCCGCCCGCCGCGCTGACCTGTTGCCACAGCTGCTGGATCTCTCCCGTCCATGCGTCAGCGTTCAGGAAGCCCTTGTCAACGAGAACCTGCGGATCCGTTATGCTGGCAGCCATGACATTTTCAAACTGTACGTTTTCTATGATTATCATGACGACCATGAACACCACGGCGAGAAGCGTGCCTATCACTATGAACGTCGTACGCCTGCCGTATTTCGCCTTCGTGTATTTATCGGATAAATGTCCGAAGAAAGGCAGCAGGAATATAGCGAGCAGATTGTCAAGACCCATGACCAGACCGTACTGGGTCGCATTGAGACCGAACATACGGTTGAGGATGAGCGGCATGATGTAATCGTACACTTCCCAGAAACACATTATGCCCATAAACGCGAAACCGACTACAAGGGTGCGTTTGACGTTGAGCTTCATTCCGGAATCGTCGTTAGCCATTGAAGAATCTCCTTTTTGTCTCATAAGTTTTCCTTCTGTTGATATTGATATAACTGCGCGCATGCGCGCTCTATAATAATATCCTATTCTTCAGTATACCAGTACGCGGCTTATTTTTCAATAATATTTACAAACTTCGTTTCCACGCAGTCAGAAAACTACACTGTATAAGGTCGGATTTTGTCGCCATGCCGCAAAAGACGATTTTCAGGCTGAAGAAAGTTGTTTGCCTCTTTTCAGCACCTCGGCAAACGGCGGCAAACACGCCCTTTCAACAAGCCGGCGTCTCAGCGCAGAAAGCTCTTTTTCCCTCCCTGAAAATATATTGAAAAAACATTAAAATTCAGCCTCTAAACGCTTGACATAACATTGCAATATTTCTATAATCAACTTGTTTAATAAAAATAAACTCGAAGTTTATTATGTCAAATTATAAATTACGTCGGGTTTAAAAATACTAAACACGAAAGAGGAGGTAAAAGGGAGTGGATATCGGCGGCAAACTCAAAGCGATGCGCCTGCAATGCGGTCTGACTCAGGAAGAACTCGCCGACCGTTGCGAGCTTACCAAAGGTTACATTTCTCAGCTTGAGAACAACCTTACCAGCCCGTCAATTGCGACGCTGATAGACATACTGACAGCCCTGGGAAGCAACCTGAAAAGCTTTTTCAGCGAGGACACCGAAGAACAGATCGTGTTCTGCGAAGGAGATTTCTTCGTGAAGGAAACCGAAGGTCAATCAATCACCTGGCTCGTGCCCAACAGTCAGAAAAACGAAATGGAGCCTATCCTCGTGAAACTTGCCCCTCACACCGCTTCTGACGAAGATATGCCTCACGAAGGAGAAGAATTCGGTTATCTTCTGAAAGGCAGCGCCCTTCTTCACATCGGCAAGCATACGCACAAGCTCAAACAGGGCGATTCCTTTTACTTCACGGCGCACAAAAGGCATTACGTAGAAAACGTTTCAGACGAAACAGTCGAACTTCTCTGGGTCAGCAGCCCTCCGACGTTCTGATATACGAGAGATAAGACAATGGAAGATAATAAGAACAAAACTCAAGCCGAATATATTATCGAGCTTAACGGACTTACCAAGATCTATGACGGTAAGACCGTAGTCGACCATATCGACCTCAGGATCAAGCGCGGAGAATTCGTCACTCTGCTCGGACCCAGCGGTTGCGGCAAGACGACTACGCTCAGAATGATCGCGGGTTTTGAAAAACCCGAAGAAGGCACTATCACGCTCGAAGGCAAGGACATCGCGGACCTTCCCCCTTACAAGCGCCCCGTCAACACCGTTTTCCAGAAATACGCTCTCTTTCCTCACCTGAACGTGTACAAGAACATCGCGTTCGGTCTCAAGCTGAAGAAAGTCGAAGTCACCAAAAAGAACATATTCGGCAAGACGGTCACCAAACTCGTCAACATGAAGTATATGCCCGTCGAACAGAAAGTCGTCAAAAAGGACGGCACAGAAGTCGTCAAGACGGTGCCTTTCTGCCGCTCATATCAGATGATGACCGTGACGACGAAAAAGGGCGTGAAGAAAATCAAAAAAGTCAACATGTACAAAAAGTTCATTGACGACAAGGTCAAACACGCGCTCAGGATAGTCGGTCTTTCGGGCTACGAGGACAGAGACGTCAACAGCCTCTCAGGCGGTCAGCAGCAGAGAGTCGCTATCGCGCGCGCTATCGTCAACGAACCGCAGATCCTCCTTCTCGACGAGCCGCTCGGCGCTCTCGACCTCAAGATGAGGCAGGAGATGCAACTCGAACTCAAGGATATGCACAAAAAACTGGGCATCACATTCATCTACGTCACGCACGATCAGGAAGAAGCTCTGACCATGAGCGACACCGTCATCGTAATGAAAGACGGCGTGATCATGCAGGAAGGCACCCCGATCGAGATATACAACGAGCCGCAGAGCGCGTACGTCGCCGACTTTATCGGCGAATCAAACATCCTCGACGGTGTTATGCCCGAGGACAAGAAGGTCGTGTTCGCAGGCGCGGAATTCGAATGTGTGGACACCGGCTTCAAGCCGAACGAAGAAGTCGACGTCGTTATCCGCCCCGAAGACTGGGTGATAAAGCGCGAAGGCAACGGCATCCTCAGCGGCGAAATAACGGGCTGTATGTTCCGCGGCGTGCATTACGAAATGACCTGTATGGCAGGCGGTTATGAACTCATACTTCACAACACCGTAGAGTACAAGCCGGGCAGAAAGATCGGGCTTTACGTAGACCCCGAAAACATACAGATCATGCACAAACAACACGTCGACAACACTCTGCCCGTCAGGTTTACGTCAAATACGACTTTCGATATGTGCGGCGGAATTTACACCTTCTCACCCTCGGCTTGCTTTGAAAACTGCGAGTACGACGAGGAGAAGGACGTGCTGAAAATAAACGGCGAAGAAGTGACCCTGAAAGGCAAAGAAGCCAAGGTCAGCTTCGAATTCGACAGCATCGACATGACTGACGACGAATACGCGGCACCCCTTGCAGGCAACGTCGAAAGCATGATA
Source organism: uncultured Christensenellaceae bacterium (assembly GCA_944381335.1). Next base: position 13,341 of record CALWKT010000102.1, on the reverse strand, counting down.
TACAAAGGCAAAAACTATCTTGTCGACATAAAGACGGACGACAACTCGCATATCTATGCGGACACCGAATATCTGTGGGACAAGTACGACAGAGTCGGTATAAAAGTAGACGCTGACAAGTTCTCTTTCTCAGAGTGCGATTTTCTTAAAAATGCGCCTTTAACCTACACGGGAGTGCAAAAAAATGCGTAACACGTTCAGAAAAATGCTGGCGACGCCGTACGCTTTGTTCATGGCGTTGTTCGTGATACTGCCGATAATCCTGATCGCCGTATATGCGTTTGTAGACAGCGAAGGGGCATTTACTCTCCTGGGGAATTTCAAGGAGCTTGCAAAAGAGAAATCGCTGACGAACGTCATAAAAAACTCTCTCATCGCAGGTCTTTCAACCAGTTTGATCTGTCTTCTGATCGGATATCCGATTGCGTATTATCTGACCAAAAAGGAGTTCAACCGCACCGGAGTAATGATAGGGCTTTTCCTCGTGCCGATGTGGGTCAACTTCCTGCTCAGAATGATGTCGACCAAGGCGGTTTTCGGCGTTCTCGGCATACCTCTCGGAATGGGCACGGTCATATACGGTCTGTGCTACGAGTTCCTGCCGTTCATGATAATGCCGATATACACCACCTTGCTCAAGATCGACAAAATGTATCTTGAAGGAGCGGAAGACCTGGGGGCAACGCCGATAAAAGCTTTCTGGAAAGTCACTGTGCCACTCTCCATACCCGGTGTAATAAGCGGACTTACGATGGTGATAATCCCGTCGGTCACGACGTTTGCCGTCTCTGAAATACTCTCAGACAACAAGATAAAACTGCTCGGCGATTTCATCTACAACCTTAAAGCTTACAACCTGAATATGGCAAGCGCGATATCTCTCGTCCTTATGGTCCTGCTGGCTATATCCATGATCATAACCAACAAGTTCAACGACGAGGAAGGAGGCGGAATATGGTAAGAAAGGTCCTGGTCAGATGTTTCATCGGCATCATCCTCATCCTCCTCTATCTTCCGATAGTGTGGATGATCGTGTTCTCGTTCACGGATACTCCGTCGTTCAGCAACTGGAACGGCTTCACTTTCCAGAACTACATCGACCTGTTCACCGGACAGAGCGCAAACGCAAGTCGTATAAGCGAAGCGGTGATAAACACTCTGTTCGTCGGCGTTTTCACCAGCCTTTTGTCAACGATACTGGGCACTCTGGGCGCGATCGGTCTGCACGCGATACACAGCAAGCGCATAAAAACCGCTTATACGGTCTCCAATCAGATCCCGATGATCAACAGTGAAATAGTCACCGCGATATCCCTCGCCCTACTCTTCAATCTGGTCGCTTCGACGATAAGCATATCTGAGGGCACCTGGCTGGAAACGGCGATAAAACTCATACTGGCGCACACGACGTTCTGCACGCCTTACGTTCTGCTCAACGTTCTGCCCCGCCTGCAAAAGTCTGACAACAAAATATACGAAGCGGCGCTCGACCTGGGCTGCACGCCCGCGAAGGCTATGTTCAAGGTGGTCATTCCGGACATATTGCCTGGAATTGTCGTCGGCGCGATCCTCGCGTTCACGCTGTCCATCGACGATTTCGTGATAACCAAGGTCAATGTGACAAGCTTCGAGACTCTGTCCACGATGCTGTACGGCTTGAAGAGCGGCAAACATCCGTTGCCTGCGGATATAAAATCGCTGTTCTCCATCATATTCTTCATCGTGTTCGCGGGAGTTATGATAATGTACAGCCCCAAAAATCAGGCAAAAAGCAAGAAATGACCCGCAATATGCGGCAACAATAAAAACACCCAAGGAGTACTTTTATGAAAAAGAGAATCTCAATCGTAGCAATGGTTCTGGTCCTCGCCATGGCGCTCGTACTGCCTGTCGTTCTGACCGGCTGCCAGGACAGAATCGAGATCCTCAAAGTGTATACCTGGTCCGAATATCTCGGCGACGGTATCGCGGAAGAATTTGAGGAATACTACACCTCGGTAACAGGCAAAAAAGTTACCGTCAAAATCGACCTGTTTGACGAAAACGAAATGATGTACACTCAGATAAACACGTCGAGAGCCGATTACGACGTCATCTGTCCGTCGGATTATATGATCGAAAAGATGATAAACGAAGGTCTGCTTCTCAAACTCGAGGATATTTCCGAGTACGGTTACGAAGGACTCGAAGATTACAGAGACGGAATGTCCGATCTCGTTATGAGCGGCGAAGACAGCCTGTTCAAATACGATTACGACAAGGAGACCGGCGAATACAACGTTTACAGCCGCACCTATATGTGGGGCACGATGGGCATCCTTTACGCAAAGGATTCCACCGCTTACGAGAGCAGTAATTACGGTACCTACTCCTCAATGCAGGAGTATGTCGAAGCAAACGGCTGGGCGGTATTCTCAGATCCCGCTATGAAGAACGTGTTCAAGCTCAAGAACTCGATGAGAGACACTTACGTCGCGTCCTCTATCTATACGCTTCTCAACGAAAAGTCCAAATACTACGATGCGAACGCAACCGTTTCAGGTGCCGTGAACGCAACCGACAGCGCTACCGTTGCAAAAATCGAAGAAATGATGCTCCAGCAGTGCAAGCTTTCCCTCGGCCTTGAAAATGACGAAGCCAAAGAAGAAATTTTAAACAAAGATATCGACATGGTGCTCCAGTGGGCAGGCGACGCGCTCTACGCAATGACGAGCCTGCAGGAAGAACTCGGCATTTCGAGAGAACTCAATTACTTTGTCCCCGAAGAAGGTTCCAACATCTTCTGCGACGGCTGGTGCATCCCCAAGTACGCTAAAAACACAGAAGCGGCTAATCTTTGGATCAACTTCATGTGCCGTCCCGACATCGCGGTCAGAAACATGGATTACATCTGCTACACGTCCGGCGTTGCATCTCAGGAAGCGTTCGACTACCTGGTAGATAACTGGGCAAGCGCAGGCGACGACGCGATCGCAGTCGATCTCAGCTATTTCTTCGGCGCCGACTGCGGCTTTGATACGACGATCATGATCGATCCCGCAGATTATGACGCTTTCACCGCGCTCTTCCCCACTCAGGACGTCATTGACAGATGCGCCGTAATGCTTGACTTCGGCAGCGCGACCGCTGACATGAACAGACTGTGGAGAGACGTTACGGGACAGTTGAATATAAATTGACGTTCCCGGTGTTGTACTTGAAAGTATGATTCACCGAACTCTTAAAAAGGCCTGCCGTCCCGGCAGGTCTTTTTACTCAACGCCGTCACCATAAGCACGCTTAAACGTTTCTGCTCAGCGCCAAATCGCTGAGAAAGCTCAGCGAAATACTGTTTAATATCCTTCCGCAACGCTTTGCGTGTCCTTTGTAAATACACGCCGGCATACGTTTGTCTCTGCTCTTCTCTTCACGTTCTACGTCGCGGTTTACGGGATCATTTCTTCATTTGCACTCGCTCATTACACACAGACTCTTCCTCTTCAGACCGCGCTTGAGTCACGTTTTCGCGCCTTGAGACCGCTCAATCTCGCAAAATTATATTTAATGCCACTGTCTGAACGGCTGACCGGCAACCTGATGCGGTTTTTGTCAGACAGCTTTCGCGCGCTCAAAAACATATTAACGTTTGCGTTCAGAGTTCATCCGACCGCTCTTTTGCATGTCACTGTACATACCGCACGTCTCACCTTTGCTCCCGCATCGTCTCACGTGTCGTTCCGCTCGACACGACGAATCAATCAGGCTTCTGAACACGCTCACCATCGTCGTTTAGCGCGTTATTCCGTTTGCCACGGCGACTGAGCAGGACGCCGTTGTCCCGACGTCACGGCTCTCGCTTTTCATGCAAGACAAATACATCTCCCTCTCCCCTGCGGGCATGACGATAATGTCGCAAAAGCCTGACGACTGAAGATATAAAATAAAGGTGTAAAATTAAGGTGCAACATAAAAATGGAAAACTTGTATAAAAAACGACCGCGCTTACCGCGCGGTCGCACTTGTTTCCAAATCGTCGTCAGTCTATCGTTACAATTACGATTCCTCTTGAAGAACCGCTGCTGAACACGATGATCACGGTGCCTTCGCTCGTCTGATTGCCGCACACGAGGCTGCCGGTCGCACTTTCGTTGCCTGCGGTGATCGTCTTGAGTTCACCGCCGTTGTCGACATACTGAACGGTCGCGGTTATCTTTGCGCCGGGGCCGATCGTAAGATCAGTCGTCACGTTGTAGATATGACCTTTAAGAACTGCGTTTGCAACTGAATGCTCACCGCCGATCACTGCGAACTGACTGCCGAGCTTGTCTGCCAGAGCCTGACCGAAATCAGTAACGTATTCAGAGACTTCTTTGTCAACTCTGTTCGCGTTGCCGTCGAGGTTTTCGTCGTAATAATAGACGTTGCTGAGCGTGCCGGCGACATTGCCTGAGAAGCCGCCCACATTGTTGGTCGTCACGGAGACGCCGCCTATGCTGTACGCATTGCTGACAGACGCGCCGTCCGCATTGAAGCCGACGAAGCCGCCCACGTATTTGGGCGAAGTCGCATTGACGTTGGAATAGCTTTCGCTGATCGTTCCCGCATTATATCCGACGAAGCCGCCCACGGCGATATTCTCATTCCTTCCGGTAGAGCTGACGTGATTGCGCTTAGAATAATCGTCGCTGTAATTCGCGCCAGCATAGCTGCCGACCACACTTCCTTCGTTGAGCGCAACAAAACCGCCGGCATAGTTGGGAGCGTCGAGCCTTACAGTGCTTTCGCTTGCCACGTTGCCCACGAAACTGCCGTAAATCACCGAGCCTTTGTTGACTGCCACAAAGCCGCCCGCGTAAGACAACGTCACCGCCGTTTCTCCTTCTTCAGCCTGTTCCGCAATCGCGTTTACATTGCCTTTTGCAACGCAGTAGGTCATTGTTGCGCCGGTATTGTTGACGCCTGCCGCGCCGCCTGCGATTGCCGCCGTCACGTCGGCTACCGCCTGAGAAGCGGAGATCGTGCCGTTATTCTGCCCGACGAGTCCGCCTGCCGTGGCATACTTCGCGTTGACGGTGCCGATTGCAACGCAATCGGACATCGAACCGTTGTTTATTCCCGCAATGATACCGCAGTGTTTTGCGTTTTCGTTTTCAATCGTCACGTTGACGAGTTTGAGCCCCGTAACGCTTGCGCCCGTCCTGATCTCGCCGAAGAAGCCGACGTTCTCGCCGTCTCCGAGCACAGTGATGTCGGATATGATAAATTCAGCGCCGTCGTACGTTCCGCCGAAAGCGTCCGGACAAAGCCATTCGTATCCTCCAAAATCAATGTTCGCGCCCTGCTTGTAATCCGCGTCCGGTTCTTTTACGATATACGCAAGTTCCGCCGCAGAAGTGATGAGATATTTTCCGCTGGATTCCTCGACGTCCGGCTTGAGATAGCTGAGATACCTGTCCTCCGCTTTTACCGAAGTGCCCGCGATAACCCCGTTGCCGCTACGCGAAGCGGAAAGTTCCGCGGTAAAACGTTTGCCGTAATATGCAAGGTTGAGCAAAGGTTCTGCTTTTCCGCTGTCGTTAGTTTTGGTGAACAGAGTGTCGATGACGTACGCGTACTCCTTGTAGCCGTCGCCTTCGGTCATGGTGAGTTTTTCAAGATCGCTTTCGCTTTCGAGATTGAAAGACACTCTCTGAGCGGAAAGCACTGCGTTCCCGTCCGAATCGTACGGAGTGAGCACGAGTGTAAACGATGTGATCAGAGAAATCTGTTCGTCGCTGAGTTCGCCCTGTTCGATTCTCCAGACCGCGCTCACCGTGCCGTCGTCGTTTTCTTTCAATGTCAGACAGCCTTCTTCAAGCTGAGGAAGTTTGTAGATCACAAAATCTTCGTTAGCGTCCGTAATGGCGCTATCCTTGTAGACCTCCCCGTCTCCGACAGCCTTGATATGGACGGTGTACGTGCCGGGGGTCTGGATATTGAAATTGGTCAGAAGCACGCTTACGCTGGTGCTGCTGGTGGACGTCACGGTCGTGCTGTAAACTTCGTCCGGATCAGCGGTGTTTCTCACTTCAAGATAATAGGACGAAGCGTTGGAGACCGAGTTCCAGTAAACTCTGGTGCTGGTGATACTGCTGAGCACGGGAGAAGAAAGCTGCGCGTCGTTGACGAAAGTGCAGGGATCGCTGTATGCGCTGTCGCTGTATTCGGAATTTTCGGGAGCGAGAGCCTTCACTTCGATGACGAATTTGCCGGGCATAGTATATTCTTCTTTTTCGAGAACGTATGAAGTTGCGTTGACTTCTGACATCTCGATCAGAGCGTCGTCAGAACTCTTTGAATCGTCCGCATAACGCGCCCTGACAAGATAACCCGCACAACCTTCGACTGCGTTCCAGCTCAGTGTTTTCGTTGCCAGGTCGAGCGTAGCGACCGGCTTTTCAAGCATTTTTTCAACAATATAATAATAAACGCTGCTGTATTCGCTGTAAACGTCACCTTTCTTTGCCCTCACGCGTATTTCGTATGTGCCGGTGGTTTCCACTTCAATATCGTAAATGGTGTTTTTAGTCTCAAACGTGCCGAGGTTTTTGACTTCAATCTCGTAACTCTCGGCTCCGTCTACCGCCTGCCAGCTCAGAACGCTTCCGCTCATGGCAAGATTCGTCGGCGCAGGGAAAGAGCCGTTGCACGCCACGAAAGCAAGCACAAGACAGATGACAAGCAGTATAACAGTTGTGATCGCAATTTTGTTTTTCATAGATCCTTACCTTTAGTCTGCAATTTTGTCAAACTATGTATTTCTATAATATCAAAATTTGATTTAAATTACAAGTATTATAATATTATTATTTTAATATGAAACGTTATTATCCGCAAAACTCAGGCTGATTTTCAGTCAAGACTCATGACTCCAGGGATGTAAAAATGCCTGCGCAACGCATTTGAATCCTGCTTAATTTATCCGGGAGGCAGAATCGCGCTTTAAAATCAGAGTATTTCGCCCTTATAGCTGGGTTTTCTTTTGCGATATATGCACAAAATACGTATTAATATTGATAATATGTACGCAAGAAACAATTTGCGTTGACTTATTATTTACGGTGTGGTATATTGGTTTTATGGCAGTGAGAAGAAATATTTCCCAGAAGGATCTGCTCGCGGAAGACAAGAAAAGCCCTGCTGAAAAAGCTCAGGAAGAGAAAGAAAGAGCTCAGGATGCGGCTGAAAACGGCGAGAACGAAAAGAAGAAGAAGAAGGAAAAAACGCATATACTCCCCGTTGGAGATACCATGGAGTATCCCGAAAACGAGGACGAACACATGATGGAAAGCAACACTTTCCTTGACGTTGTGTTCGATGAAAATTTTGAATACATCATCAGAAATCCGATCAAGAAGTTCTTCGGATGTCTTCTGTGGATGTTCGGCATGACCCTGCTCCCGATCGTCACGTTCTTTATGTACGGTTTCAAGGTCAAAAACAAAAAATACATTAGAAAAGTAATAAAATCAGGCTCCGGAGCAATTACGGTCAGCAATCACGTTCATATGATGGACTGCGTTATGGCGTGCCAGACAAACTGGCCGAAGATGAGCTATCTGCCCACGTTGCACACAACTTTCCAGTTGCCGTACGTCAGACATATCGTTCATCTCCTCAACGCGTTCCCCATCCCGAACACAACGTCAGGCACGAAAAAATTCATCGAAGAAATGAACGGGCTTCTCAAACGCGGAAAATTCGTGCATTTCTTCCCTGAAGGCGCTCTGTGGCCTTGGTACGACAAGATCAGGACATTCAAGCCTGGCGCGTTCCACTTCGCGGTGAAAAACAACGTGCCTGTTATACCGCTTGCGATCAAATACCGCCCTCGCAAGCTGACAAAGATATTCAGCAAGAGACCTCTGGTGAGCATTGAGGTGCTCCCTCCCATATATCCCAACCAGGAATTGCCCACCAAAATGTGCGTATACGACCTGACCCAGCGCGCTCACGACGCGATCGCGCAGTGCGTGGAATACAACAACGAAAAATACTTTGCTCCCAAGGTCAGGAAAAAGCGCTTCTGGCAACGCTCGGCAAAAGAAGAAATCTCTGAAAACAAATAATACCGTCACACCGCCGCATACCGCGGCGGTTTCTTTTATTCCACCGCAAAAAGCTGCCACTCTCTCCCTTTAAAGGATATTTGCAAAAGAGAACTGAGACGAACGCGGCTGTGGGCGAGGCGGTTTTACCGCAGGCAAGGCAAACGCCGCAGGCAATACTTGCCGTATTGTCAAGGCGTTTAACACAGCATGCGGCGAAAGCGACCGCCCACAGCCCGAGAGTCTCATTCCCTTTTGCAGAAAAAAAATAAAAAACAGGTCGGGGGTTACCCGACCTGCCTTTTAGAAGGGGGTAGGCTATTGTTTTTTAATAGCCTTGAGTAAAGCAAATAAACCTTTGAAGAAATGACCGTTCATCATAATGACGATGCCGTCCACCATCTTCATGTTGAACATACCCTGCGAACTGAACGCCAGCGACCTGAGAGGAGAAGTCTTCATGACCTCGTATATCATCAGAAAGTTGGGATCGTACTTGTCAACGTTCATCGACATTCTGATCGCAGGTTTAGCCGCTTTGATCAGAAATCTCGCAAGTCCGCTCGTATGAGCCATATCTTCAAAACTGTCGTCAGACGTAAACGAACCTTTCACACATTCGTGCTTTACGCAGCTGATGTCTCCGTCTTTGAAAAGTGAGGCAAAATCTTCGTCGGGCACCGGTTTTTTCACATCGGGGCAGAAATACCAATTCTTTCCCGAAGGCTGTTCAGACACCTGCGACCCTTCGATCGTCACCGTGGCTCTGCACTTCAGTTCCCTGACGTTGCCGCCCACCGCGATCTCGTATTCGCCGCTTTCCACGACCCAGTCCTTTTCATTAACATCATAAAACGCAAACGCTCTTTTGTCAAGCATAAACGTGACCGTTGCCGAACTTTTCGCCGCCACGTCCACCTTTTCAAACGCGCGCAACTGCACCTTGGGCATATAAACTTTTTTACCTTCGTGGATCACGTAAAGCTGGACCGCCTCTCTGCCGTCTCTGTCGCCGGTATTGTCAACAGTGACGGTGACTTTCAGAGTTTCGTCCGCTTTCATAGAGGTCTTGTCAATCTTCAGATCGCGGTATGCGTATGTGGTGTACGACAAACCGAAACCGAACGGGAAAAGCACGGGAGCGTCTACGCTCTCAAAATATCTGTAACCCACGTAAAGCCCTTCTCTGTACTCCACGTTGTATCTCTCGCCCGGAAAATACGCGCTTGACGGGACGTGAGAAAGTTTGATCGGATAAGTTTCCGCAAGCTTTCCGCTGGGGTTGACCTTGCCGTATAAAATGTCTGTCACTGCACCGCCGCTGTTCTGACCTGCAAGCCCCGCAAGCAGTACCGCCTTGACATCGTTGATCCACGGCATCGTGACCACCGCGCCTGTCGAAAGCACGACGATGACGTTTTTGTTCACCTTCGCTATCTCGGAAATGAGCGTATTGTGCGATGCGGGCATATCCATATCCTTGCGGTCGAAACCTTCTGCCTCGTACTCGCCGGGAAGTCCCGCGAAAATTATAACTTTGTCAAAGTCTTTAGCGCGCGCGACCGCTTTCTCTATCAGAGAAGAACAATCCTTGCGCGTCTTTTTGTAGTAGCCTTCCTCGTACTCGAAGGTAATGCCTTCTTCAGCAAATGCGTCCAGCGCGGAAGTGATCTTGTGACAGTTGATGAAAGAACTTCCCGCCCCCTGGAACCTGGGATTGCGCGCCATGTCGCCGACGACCAGGACCCTGTCTTTTTTTGAAAGCGGCAGGATTTTGTTCTTGTTTTTGAGCAGGACCATACATTCTGAAGCCGCCTTACGCGCGAATGCGTCGTGCTCGGCGATGTCGTATGTTGCGCCCTGTTTGCGCTTGCCGTAAAGATCGAACACTACGGTCAGTATACGGTCCACCCTCTCGTCAAGTATCTTTTCGTCCAGAGAGCCGTTTTTGACCGCTTCTACGATCAGCGCGTCGTTCATGCCGCCGCTCGACGGCATTTCCACGTGCATACCGGCCTTCACGCCTTCCACCCTGTGGTTGACCGCACCCCAGTCGCTTATCACAATGCCTTCGTACTTCCACTCTTTGTCAAGGATCTCGTCAAGCGCATGCACGTTTTCGCTTGCCGATTGTCCGTTGATGAGGTTGTAAGACGCCATGACCGTGGCGGGAGAGCTCTTTTTGATCACGGTTTCGAAAGCCGGAAGATAAAGCTCCCTCATTGTGCGCTCGTCAACGACGGCGTTGACCGACATCCTGTAAGTTTCCTGATTGTTTACCGCAAAATGTTTGACCGAAGCGCCCACTCCCTGAGACTGAACGCCGTCCACAAAAGCCGCGCCGAGTTCACCGCTGAGGTACGGGTCTTCTGAAAAATATTCGAAATTTCTGCCGCAGAGCGGAGATCTCTTTATATTCACGCCGGGACCGAGCACCACCTGAACGTCCTCTTTCTGCGCTTCTTCTCCGATGCGCTTGCCTATTTCTCTGAGGATGTTTCTGTCCCACGAGCACGCGCTCGCGCATGCAAGCGGGAAACACGTGGAATCCACGGAAACGTTCATCTGAGTGCTCACGCCGGAATTCTTCTGAGTCCTGAGACCGTGAGGACCGTCAGATACCATGATTTCAGGTATCCCCAGCCTTTCAATGCCTTTAAAATGCCACATGTCTTTGCCGGAGCAAAGCGACGCTTTTTCCTCAAGCGTCATTTGCGCGATCAGATCACCGTATTTCATTCTCTCTCCCTCCGGGTTTTCACCGCTGTGCCTTATAATTAAGGCCTTCCACACTTTAAATTTCTTAAGTATTGTGATCTCAACTGACATATATTGTCATATTATACCCGTCATAATTAAGATACAAACGGACAAAAAGTCCCCAAGGAGGACCATCTATATGTCATTCAAGACTTACGATCTTATCAGAGAAAACACGGGCGTCCGTACAGACGGACTCAAAATCAGCAACGCCGACAAACTTTTTGCACGCTCTCTTGCAAAGCGTCAGCTCCTGATTGTAAAAGACCTCATGGCTTTTGACAAATACTACCCCGGAGCCATCGACAAAGACGTGATCGGCGGACTTTACGCATTATGCACGCTGCTGGAAGACAACGTGGAATCTGTCGTGTCACGCTAAGACGTGACCGAGAAGCTCGTCCGTAGATACCCCGAGAAAAGCTGCGATTTTGCACAGACAGAGAAGGGAGGGTTCACTCTCTCCTTTCTCGTAGTGAGATATGGTGCGCTGAGACACTCCTATCTCCTTTGCGATCCTCTGTTGCGAAATGTTCTTTACCTTGCGCAACCTTTTCAGATTTTTACCGAATTCCATAGTTCTTTTACTCTGCACCTACGTGCTCCCTTCCTAAATGTAATACGTATTTTATACATAAAATTCGTACCATTTTCATTATAGCACAGGTGATTTGACTATATCAATGGTATTTGTTAAAATTTTTACGAAATTTAGCCGAAATTCAAATCAAAAATTCAATTTTCAGTAAAATTCAGACCCGGATCGTGCATATTATCTCACAAAATCGTGTGCAATACGACAACGTCTATATTGAAAAATATCTTAAAAATCCTTGTTTTGTATGCAATTTGAAATCGTCTTCTTAAAAAATTTTCCCCATATCGGATATTTTTTATTTGTAAAACTTTGGGATATTGACAAAAAGCGAAGCCGGATTTTCCCGCCAGGTTCGACTCAATGCGGTAGGTTTGAGACAAAAATTTTTCCGCTCTCCCAATTTATCGGTTTTTGCGGAATTTGCCCTTGCGAAGTCGTATTTTTTTGTTAAAATTCACTATTTTCGTATTATTTGTTATGCTTGCAACGTGAAAATATGCGTTTTGAAGAATTTAATTCATTTCACGTTACGCGATGAATATTTATACGTACTGTTTCGCTTTTTTATTCAAAAAAACGGACGGAAATCCCGTCCGTTTTTCTGCGGTATTTGTCAGGGCTTTCTGAAACTGAACCCTTCTTTTTCCCATCTGCTGACCTGAGAACAGATGATGCCTATGAATTCGTCGTTGTTCTTCGTCTTGACGATATAATCTATAAGCTTTTCGGTCGCTTCCTGACTGTCCATTGCGCTGATCATCTTTCTTATAGAATACACTCCCTCCAGTTCTTTCTGAGTGAGAAGCATATCTTCTCTTCTCGTACTCGATCTGTTGATGTCTATCGCAGGGAATATTCTCCTTTCGCTCATCTTGCGGTCGAGGTGTATCTCCATATTGCCGGTGCCTTTGAATTCTTCGTAAATTACGTCGTCCATGCGGCTTCCGGTGTCAACGAGCGCAGTCGCAATTATCGTCAAAGATCCGCCGTTCTCTATGTTTCTGGCGCTTCCGAAGAACCTCTTGGGACTGTGCAGCGCGCCCGGATCGATACCGCCGGAAAGCGTTCTGCCCGTCGGAGGAATGGTCAGGTTGTAAGCTCTTGCAAGTCTTGTCAGCGAATCCATGATTATCACGACGTCCTTGCCCAGCTCAACGTTGCGCTTTGCCCTTTCGATCAGAAGTTCCGCAGATTTGCAGTGATGCTCGGGAGTTTCGTCGAAAGTGGAATAGATCACTTCTCCGTTTATACTTCTCTGCATATCCGTCACTTCTTCAGGTCTTTCGTCGACGAGAAGCACGAAAAGAAGCACGTCGGGGTAATTGACGGAAATGCTGTTGGCTATCTTTTTGAGAAGGGTCGTCTTTCCGGCTTTGGGAGGAGACACGATCATTGCTCTCTGTCCCTTTCCTATCGGAGCGATGAGGTCGATGCATCTTATCGCGAAATCGCTCTTGCCCGTTCTGAGTTCCAGTCTCAGTCTTTCGTCAGGGTATATCGGCACAAGATTGTCGAAGTTGGGACGGCTGCGCAGATTGTCGGGAGCGTTGCCGTTCACTTCGTCCACGGCGACCAGCGCGGGCGGCTTGTTTTCCGCGTTACGACGCGCTCTTCCGACCACCTTGTCTCCCGCTCTCAGCCCGATCGTCTTGATGAGTTTTGCCGAGACATAGGTGTCTTTGTTGCCGTATTCGCAGTTTTCCGCTCTCAGGAAACCGTATCCGTCGGGATGGATGTCAAGAACGCCGTGCTTTTCTTCGAGCTCCTCGGCAGCCTCCTCCTGCGGCGGAGTTACCTGAACGTTTTCGCGTTCGACGTTCTTTTTAACCGTTTTGTTATTCTGGTTTTCTTCAGGAGATGCGGGCGTTGTTTCGCTCTTTACGCCATCCTGACCGAGTTCTCTCGGCTTGTTTACGG